>CAVXOO010000324.1:0-10093 GCA_963762945.1 uncultured Acidobacteriaceae bacterium
CGGCCCACGAAGCGCCCCAACCCGCGGAGCGCGTAAGCGCGGAGCACAAGTATCGATTGCGAGGGGTGCGAGGCGCAGCCGAGCCATCGGCAGTTCAAATCTGCCCGTCCCGGCCATTAAACCTTTAGATTTAGGCTGTTTATGCCAGCGTTCATCGTCGGCATTTTTCTTCCACTTCTCCAGTTGTGACGCAATCTCTACGTAATCCAAGGAGGCCACGGCTTTCCGCCTGGCTTCTTGCCGGATGTGGGAGCAGGAGTGGAGCATCTCGACGGAGACGTGCCCGGCAACGGACATGATTGTCTGTTCCGATCCTTCCGATGATTCCGCCAGCTTTGTGATGGCGTGGTGCGGCAGATCGTGCGGCCTGAGCTGCCTCAATCCGCACTCCGCCGTCAACGTTCCTCATGCGGTTCGCCATCCCCATCGCTTCGGCGGCTGCGTCGGGTCGTAAGCCTTGCCTGATCCGGGTGAGACAGATTGGAGTTGGAGGAACCGCTGGACCTCTGTTGCGGCTGCGCGACCGGGTAGGGCTCGATATGCTCCTGCTTGGATGCGCTGTCAAATGTCATCAACAGGGCTGTCCGATCGGAATAGTAGTTAAGCAGGGCGCGATTCTGTTCTGTTCCCAGATCGTGTGCAAAGACGACTCGCTGTCGATCCAAATCGGCGCCGTTATACACCCATTCCTCATCAACGTCCCAATCCGGTGAAGGATATCGCACGATTACGAGTTGACGACGTTCGAGCGCCGAGAGTCGCGCAATGAGCGCGGCTCGCCGGCCAGACCAGTCCGCATGAATGATACGGGGTCCAGCCATCGTCGCTGAAGGACCTGGAGTTGCTCGCAACAGTGAGAGTACTTGAACCACCAGCGCATAGGCAACCGGTGTCACAAGAACGAGTAGAATCAGCGCGACTCCCATGGGGCGTTTGCGGAGCCTCAAACTATATGCCCGCTCTGCCGAAGTTGCACGCTCCGCCCAAACAGCTATCATCAGGGCGAACGCAGCCCAAACAGGCGCGGAGTAGTGCTCCAAGTGAAACGTCTCAATGCTCAGTGCGAGCAGAAAGACTCCAGTTACCGTGGCCATTTTTCTGTAGAGCGGATCGCGCCAGGCCACTGGAACCAGCAATGTGAACAATAGCGTTATGATGAGCGGTAATTCCAGCGTCCGCAGGCAAGCGATCAAGGACGTTGCGAGCGAATGCCACCATGGTCCTTCGTCCTTTCGATACTCGTCGGCTTCCCATCCGCGCACTCCATGCTGACTGGCAAGCCTCGGATGGGAATAAGCGGGCTCGGGGCGTAGCGGCAAAAACCAGAACACCGGTGTCACATTGTATTGGCGATCATGCAATTGATAAGGAAGGAGAAATGGATTACCAGTAACTGCTTGATCGTAATAGCATGTCCAAGCGCCGCCAACTACAAGTACAAGAATTGCTGCCACGACGGCGCTGGCTCGCCGCTTGCGCCAAAGTTCCCTGGCGAAAACCATGAGCACCACGAGAATGAACACGCCGCCTTCATAGGGGCGTGTCCAGAAAAGGAGCAGTGCGCCCATGGCAAAGATGGCCCCCGCCCACGGCGTTTGCCTCGCGAGGTAGACCCCAACGCCAAGCATCACTAGAGCGCCCCCGCTGGCCGCTATCGAACCTCCCCAGTAGGAGTTCGCCCAATACATTCCCAGAGAAAGATACAAGCCGAATAAGGCAGAAGTCGTCAGCGCCCATCGGGGAGAAACCCAGGCGAACAGCATTAGACAGAATGTGAACAGCATCAGAGCGTTCCCGATGATAACCCCATAGAACGGTGAGCCGAAAAGACGCTGTCCCAAGGCTAGAAATAGAGCCTGACCGGGCGGATATTTTGAGGCATACACCGGGCGCACCAACACGTGCGGCGACTCGAAGAACTGGCCAAGCGGGTGGGGCGGCATTGCCAGATGCCCGTGGGCGAAGGTGTCTGCCTGGAGAAGATAACTGAACTCGTCGTGTACCTGGGGTTGCGGAATACCCGTATGCCACAGAACGGCAAGCCTGCAACAGGTCCAAAGCAGAACGAGAATCAGCGAGGCTGGCAGCGGTCTCTTCAGCACCATTGTCGTCAAAAACTTCGCCGTAGGTACCAATCCATCACGCGCGGCGCAAAAAATCGAGAGAGGTGAAAATAAATCCGATCCGGGGAACGAAAACAGTCCGTTTTCTATGCTCCAAGCCCCAAAAGATGACGCGAGCGACTTGGTCCGGGCTCACCACGCGACGGATGTCCTGCACCCGTCCGGGGGCCGTTCCCGCTAGCACATGATCGCGGAACTTCGTATCGACGATGCCCGGACAAACCTTCAAGACCCGGATGCCCGTGCCCAACAGTTCCCGATGCAGGGAGTCATCAACACAATGGACTGCCCACTTGGAGGCGCAATACATGACTGCCCATGGCAGAGACACTTTCCCGCCCACGGATCCGATGTTGACGATCGTCCCCGATTGCTTCGCCCTCATATAAGGCACGACAAGTTGTGTCAATGCCAACGGCGAAAAAACATTCACGTCAAACATCCGCTTGGAGATCTCAGTATCGACCTCGGTTGGGAATCCGTACTGCCCGACGCCGACATTGTTGATTAACACATCAACGCGTCCGAAACAGTCAATCGCTCGCTTGACCACCTCGATCCTGGTTTTTTCTGAGGTGATATCTCCTGGAATGACAAGCCGGGAGCCGGACTCCTCGTCACTGAAGCCTTCAGCCGGCAACGCCGTCAACACGAGTTTGGCTCCGCGTTGGGTGAACAATCTGGCGCAACTGGCGCCGATTCCATCGGAAGCGCCTGTGATCAGGACGACTTTCCCCGTCCACCTGCCCGCAGAATGCAAAGCGTGTTGCATAGAATCGCCTTTGCGTACTCTTCCAGTTAACTTTCGCTCCATTTTACATTGTCGCCGGAAGATATTCCGGAGGCTTTTCCAAGTGCGATACAACGACTTGCATATGACCCACGACCTGAAACTCGGCCGGCCACTTGGCGTGCTGATGTCAAGGCTGTCACGCAGGGAGACGAACGCGAGGCCCAGCCATCTCCGAAGAGAAGCGTGCTCGCGAAGCTCGGCCAACCGTACTTCCGGGTTCTGACCATAAGTTGTGGATACCCTGGCGTAGAAGCCAATGCGCATGGGAGCCTCCGAAGGGGCTATCGGCGGCCACAGCGAAGTTGTCATCGGCAGTTCAAATCTGCCCGTACCGACCATTTATCTTATTCCCCGCAATCCTCATCAAAAGCCAGGGAAAAAAACGACCCGCGAAGCACCCCAACCCGCACCGCAGCGTCAGCGTAGGTGCGCCAATCCTCACCTCGCGGTCAACGTTCCACGCAAGGAATCGCCCGCAGTGCCGCTGCACTCCGGCAAAGCCAGATCCCGTCCAGACGATGCTCGGCGAAAATCAGGCGCGCCGCTTCAGGAGACGCGCGGTGAACCAAAAGAACCAACAGTACCATCGAATCGGCGCCCACTCGATAAACAAACGTTAGATAATCACCATTGAATACCTCGCGAGGTGAAAGAAACCAGATCGAAAGGAGCGCGATCCCGCTTTAATCTCATGCCAAATATCCTGTCTGAACGCGTGCCTCAATCCGTTCCTGCGTCCGAATTGAAATCCAACGCTGACATCGGTCCCTGCCTGAGCGTGGTGATGCCTGTCTTTAACGAAGCTCAAACCGTGGCGGAGATTGTGAAAATAGTTCTCGCGCAACGGCCTGTCCAGCAACTGATCATCGTAGACGATTGCTCGACGGACGGAACATGGGACAAACTCGCGGAACTGGCGGAAACGGACTCGCGTGTTGCTGTTTTCCGGCACAAAATCAACCAAGGCAAGGGCGCTGCATTGCGTACCGGGATCGAGCATGCAACCTCGGACATTCTGATTGTTCAAGATGCGGATCTTGAATATGACCCGGCCGAGTATCACCATTTGTTGGTCCCAATTCTGTCAGGGAAGGCGGACGTCGTCTTCGGATCGCGCTTTCTCGGCGGCATCGGCCCCCATCGTGTCTTGTATTACTGGCATTCGGTCGGTAACCGTTTTCTCACCATGTGTTCTAACATGGCCACGAATCTGAACCTCACAGACATGGAGACATGTTATAAGTCATTCCGCCGGGAAGTAATTCAGAAGATCGAAATCCGCGAGAACCGATTCGGTTTCGAGCCGGAAATTACCGCCAAAGTCGCGAGACAAAACTTGCGGATTTATGAGGTCGGCATCTCGTACTTTGGCCGAACCTACGCCGAGGGCAAGAAAATCGGCTGGCGCGACGGGCTTCATGCCGCCTGGTGCATCTTTAAGTACAACTTCCTGATCCAATGACCAATCGGCCCAGCGCCGCCGCACCATCCGCTGATTTCGGGTTTGCCGCTAAACCAGGCAACTAATGATCGTGCTGCCCTGCTTGGCGACCGTCATCCATCGTTTCGAGGATCACGAAGTCGCCGGATGGAAGGCCCAAAGCTTGAAGAATGGGAATTAATGTGACGCGGGCGAGGATAGATGGTCTAATTCTGCTGATTCTGGGCAGCTTGGTTTTTATTGCCTTTGGGTGGGTTTTTGTGAGCTCGACACCCAAGTCGATGAACGACTTCAAAGCCCCCTATTACGGCGCTAAGTGCCTCCTCGCGCATTGCGATCCTTACGACCGCGAAAATTTGACGCGCCTGTACCACGCCGAGGAAGGCGAGCGCGCGACCGATTCCGCCATTTACCGCTCCATCGCGACCACGAATGTTTATCCTCCCTCCTCGCTGATCTTCATGGTGCCCTTTGCGTTTCTGCACTACGGGCCTGCTCACCTGCTTTGGATGGCGTTGATCGCCGCGAGCTTTCTGCTGGCAGCTTTTCTCATTTGGGATACCGCGGCGAATATCTCTCCGGCCATAAGTGGCTGCCTGGTTGGATTTCATCTGGCCAACAGCGAGCTCCTTCTCTTTACAGGCAATCCGGCGGGAATTGCAGTAAGCCTGTCAGTAATTGCTGCCTGGTGCTTCCTCCGCGAGAAGTTTGTGCATTTCGGCATTCTGTGCCTGGCGGTCAGCCTGGCCCTTAAGCCGCAGGACGCTGGCCTTATCTGGCTCTTCTTTCTCCTGGCGGGAGGGATGTATCGAAAGCGCGCGCTGCAGACGCTGGCGCTGGTGGTCGCTTTCGCCCTCCCGATAGTAGCCTGGGTTACCTATCTATCTCCGCACTGGATGCAAGAGTTGGCCGCGAATTTGCTGCCGCTTTCTGCGCATGGCGCAATGAACGACCCCGGCCCCGCCTCCTCAGGCGGTCACGGCCTGGCTATGATTACCGATTTGCAAACCGTCGTCAGCGAGTTTTGGGACGACCCCCGAATCTACAATCCGGTCAGCTATCTAATCTGCGCGCCGCTGCTGCTGGCTTGGATGTTTGTAACTTTCCGCAATCGCCTATCGGTGTCGAGGGCATGGTTTGGATTGGCGGCCATTGCGGCTCTCACCATGCTTCCCATCTATCATCGGCAATACGACGCGAAGCTGATTCTGCTCACAGTCCCCGCCTGCATGATCGCCTGGAGCCGAGGGGGGCTCGCGGGCCGGCTCGCCCTCGGCATCAACGCGGTGGCATTCATCTTTGTTGGCGACCTGCCGTGGGCAATCCTGATGGGCTTGGTGAAGAACCTTCCTTTCTCACTCGGCGGGATCTCGGGGCGAATGTCGATCATGATTCAGGTTTTCCCGGTTCCGCTGGCTCTGCTGGCGATGGGGATTTTTTATCTGTGGCTCTATATCCGGTGGTCTCCAGAGCCATGCACACCGGCCGATCTCGTACCGGAATCGGCGCAATCTCCGAGTCCTAGCTAGAAGGCGTCAGGAAATCCGCAATCAGCCGCGCCACCAGTTGCGGGGCTCCGCGCAGGCCGAGATGGTCCTGGCCGGGCAGCATCTCCACACGCACGTCGGGCAGCACGGCGGCCAGGGTGCGAACGGAGTCGTGGTAGGGGTGGTCGGGACTGATCGCGCCCGCCAGCAAGAGCACCGGGCAGCGGAGCGCGCGATAGCTCTCGACCGATGTGGCCGCGTCCATGGCTTCCAACTCGCGCGTCCAGGTGGGCGCCAGGTGGCTGAGCCGCGGCCAGCCCTTTGATGCGCGGATAGCCTTGAGAACATGCGGGCGCAGCCGCGTGAACTCGCTGAGCCCGATCTCCATCGCGCGCTCGTTCTCCTCGGCGGCAACGGCGCGAGCGTATTCGGCCAGGGGCGCGCCAGCCACCGGCCCGCCCACGGAGAGCGGCGGCTCATAGAGAATCAGCTTTGAAACGGGACGGCCGAGAGCCGCTCCCATGGCGCAGATGGCGCCGTAGGAGTGGCCGGCTAGCGCCGCTCCGCGACCGGCCGCTTCGAGTTTGCCCGCGCCGAGTCCGGCCGGGTCGGATTTGGCCGTCTCGAGTTCTGCCGCCTCGAGCACCGCGCAAACGTCCTCATACTCGCGCTCGATCGCGTAAGGCGCGTGACCCGCGCCGCTCGAGCGCCGTCCGCGACGGTCCATCACGTAACAGGTGTGGCGGCTCGCGAGCAGCCTGGCCGCGGGCATCCAATCGGTGTGCGTGGAGACGCTGCCGTGCACCATCACGATCGCCGGCCCCACGCCCAGGCGGCGAAATCCAATGCGCGTTCCGTCGGCGGAGTGCACTGTGCCCTCAGCAATAGCTGCCGCGGGATGCTCTGCTTGTACTGTGATCACTGTCTTTATGGTAGCCCGCGAAGCGCGCCCTATCGCGCGCACCATCTCAAGATGGGGAACGGGGCAAAGGCAGCGGCGTGATCTGTTTCGTAACTAGGAGTCACGAACCACGAGCCACGAATCACGAATCACGGACAACTGACAACTAACAACTGACAACTGTCACTCAGCACTTCGGGTGCGGGTTTTTGAAGTCGAGTACAATCGGCGTCCAGTCGGAGAGGCGCTTCGCGTTGATCTGGTCGTCGCTCGGGTTCATGGGCAGCGACGAGCGCGTCAGCGCCACGGAGAATCTTGACTTTGCCCCTCACGCAGTAGGCCGCCAGCATCTCCGAGAGATCGGTGCTGGCCTTGGCCACATAGTCGTCGGGCAGCGCGCCCTCGGAGCCGGAAATGGTTACCGCGGCCATCGCCATCTGATCCATTACCGGCGCCTTGGTCTTCACCACCGAGGAGTCGAATTCGATCACCAGGTCGGCCCGGGTCTCGATCGCGTCAGGGTCGGCCACGTACTTGATCTGCGGAATCGTGAGTCCTGCCGCATTTGGCTTAGCCGGCGTCGCGCCAAATGAAAGATGATACGCAGCCCCCTGCCATTTGGGCGGAATCACAATCTTGGGCGACGGCTGGTTGCTGCACCCAGCTACAAACGCCGCTACCCCGATCGATAGAATGATGGCTCGTTTCACGTCAGCCTCCTCGTGCTTTTGTGATGACGCGACAGGATAACACCCGGGCGGCAGTGTGGGGCAGCCGCCGATCACAGTTCCTTAACCGTGCAGAGATGCTTGCGGCTCAGGTCAGCGGGTGACTTGACGCGCATGCGGCAATGCCGCATAATCCTGGGGTGAGCATTCCCATGCTGACGGTCGTTGAAACCAGCGCCTTTGCCCGCAGGGCAGAGAAGTTGCTTTCGATCGGCGAGCATGAGGATCTGATTTTCTACCTCGCTCTTCATGCGAAATCGGGAGATGAGATTCCGGGTACCGGAGGAGTGCGGAAGATGCGATTCGCGGCGCGGGGCAAGGGGAAATCCGGTGGAGTGCGGGTGATTTACTACTTCTTCGACGAGGAGAATCCGCTCTACGCGATCTTTCTCTATGGAAAGAATGAGCAGGCAAACCTTACGCCGAAGCAAAAACGAGAGGTCGCTGCGTTTGCTGCGACGCTGAAGGCGGCAGCAAAGGTGCGCAGGATCAAACCATGAAAAAGGATCGAACCATGAAGCGGAAGAATGTTGCAGACGAGCTTGTCGCCGCCATGCGCGAAGCGGCCGCGATCGCCAAGGGCGAGACAGAGCCCGCCGCCGTTCACCAGTTTCCGCTTCCTCTCGAAGTCGATGTGCGTGCGGTGCGTGCAGCCACAGGCCTCAGCCGTGCGGAGTTCGCGCGCCGCTTCGCCCTCGACCCGCGCGCCCTGCAGGACTGGGAGCAGGGCCGCCGCCGCCCCGATCGCGCCGCGCGAGCTTATCTGACCGTGATTGCCCACCATCCGGAGGCGGTGGTGGAGGCGCTGGCTAGCTGACCGCCTGCGGTGGGGCAGAGGCTCGCTCGTCGCTCGCAATAGCGGTCAGATTCGCGGCTTGTCAGAATTGGGCCGCACGACAAAACGGGCATAATAGGACTTATGTCAGCAGGAACTGCACCGCTGCCAATTCCCGTTCCAGCAACCGACGCTCATTTCTACAAGTATGCCGAATTTGCCGACCAAAATCAGGAACGGCTGAAGGAAATAATCCTTGAGCATCATTTGTACTTACCTAAATTGGATCAATTAAATGACCCGGCTGACGGCAGGCCAAAACTCGCGGCCATATCAGAAGAGAAATTGTTCAATTTTTTCTATCAAGTTCGGCTGAGCAAAAATCCTCACATGTCCCTGGAACAACAGGAATACGAAAGACAGGTTCTCGAACATAATCTTAAGCAGCGCGGCACAGAATTCTTTATCCGCGGGTTGTCGAAATTTTTGAACAAACAGTTGAACGACTGGAGGATTTATTGTCTTTCAAAACGTTGGGACAATCTGAGCTTGTGGGCGAAATATGCGAAGGACCATTCAGGCTACTGCTTGGAGTTTGCCAATATCGGCCCGTTCTTTACCTCTGCAAGAGTCGTCCGCTATGGAGAAGCGCCTGAAGTCGATCCAACGAACCGTGAGCACATGGACGGCAGGTGGTTCTTCTGTAAGCGTGAGGTTTGGAGCAACGAGGAGGAGGCAAGAGTCCTTATTCCGCGACGTTCAAGCTGTAAATTCCAGATCGACCCATCATGGCTAACGCGGCTCATTCTCGGTTGGAAAATGGCGGAAGCCGATAAGCAGCGAATTCGAAAATGGGCAAAAGAGCGCTTGCCGGAATTGAAGGTAGTCAGCGCGATTTACGATCCGGTGGACCAAGCGCTCAAAATTGAAGTTTAAGCGACGAATTCAACGCATTTTCTTGCATATTATCTGTGGCATCGCTGGTGGTCGTCTGACCAGCACCGAGAAATCAGAAAACTCTGGGTTGCCCAGGCCTCGATGCCTTGAGACCTGCGAAACCGCAACCCATCCGCGAGCGAACAGCGAGCGTCTGCCCCACCGCAGGTGGCTACTCTTCCTCTTCCTCCACCGGCCGCTTGGCGTTGGCCAAAATCTTCTCGGCCACCAGTTGCGGCACCACGTCGTAGTGGTCCACTTCCATGCGGTAGCTGCCTTTGCCTTGCGTCATGGAGGTGAGCTGCGTGCCGTAGGTGAGCATCTCGGCCATGGGCACCTCGGCGTTGATCACCGTAGTGCGGCCCTTGCTCTCCATGCCCTGCACGCGTCCGCGGCGGGAGTTGAGATCGCCCATCAGAGCGCCGGCAAATTCGTCGGGAGCCTCGATGGCGACCTTCATGACGGGTTCGAGCAGACAGGGCTTGCAAAGTTCCATGGCCTTTCTAAACGCCAGCCGCCCGGCGGTCTTGAAGCTCAACTCGTTCGAATCTACGTCGTGGTAAGAGCCGTCAAAGACGGTGGCCTTGAAGTCGACAACAGGGTAGCCGGCCAGATAGCCGCGCGCCGCCGTCTCCACGATCCCCTTCTCGATGGCGGGAATGAAGTTGCGCGGAATGGCGCCGCCGAAAACTTCATTGCCGAACTCGAAGCCGCCGCCGCGGGGCAGGGGCTCCATGCGGATCTTGCAGTCGCCGAACTGGCCGTGGCCGCCGGACTGCTTTTTGTGCCGGCCCTGCGCCTCCGCCTTGGCCCGGATGGTCTCAAGGTAGGGAACCTTCGGCGCTTTCAGCGTGACTTCAGCGTGGTAGCGCTTTTTGAGGCGGCTCACGATGGCCTCGATGTGCGGCT
>CAVXOO010000325.1:0-9301 GCA_963762945.1 uncultured Acidobacteriaceae bacterium
GGTGGCGGACGCGGCGGTGTCGCGCTGGGGAATCGGGTTAGTGTTCGTCGCCTTCATGCTGGTCTGGATTTGGCTCAAGCCGGTTGGATTTCAAAAGTCCACGGTGTCATTGGTGGCCTCGATGATGATCAGCCCGATTTCTGTCTGGCTGGCTTGGGCCTCGGCGCTTGAGTTGAGCAGGCAATGGCGATTTGAGGCAGCGCTCAGCTCGGATCATGAACTGATTCAAGCGGGCCCTTATCGCTGGATGTGGCACCCGATTTATACGTCGATGTTCGGGATGTTGATGGCAACCGCTGCCACATAGACATGGTGGCCGATGTGGGGCGCTGGCGCGTTGGCATTCATCGCCGGGACCGAGATTCGCGCGCGAGCCGAAGACCGGCTACTCGAACAGCACTTCCAGGATAGATTTCGGGAGTATCGCTCGCGCGCTCGCGCCAAGATTCTCTTAGTTCGATAGCTGGAAAACCGCCTTCCTCGTGTCGGCCCGCTGCAGATCGATCCGGCGTAGTTGCCGACGACATGGCGTTTGCTGTTCCTCATCCGATGAGCGGTGAAGGTTCCGCAAGGATCGTGTCGTCCTGAGTCATTCAAGCCATCGAACAACGTCGGGGCGCTGACGGCAATCCTGCGCAAGGATCATTTGAACGGACGGGAGCGCGCTCGTGGCCGTATTTTGCCCAATGCCAGCAGGATGCCGTGGAGCAACGCTTCCGGCCGGGGCGGACAACCGGGGATGTAGACGTCAACGGGAATGATTGCGTCCACTCCGCCCATCGAGGCATAGTTGGCGCCGAAGATGCCTCCGCTGATGCCGCAGGCGCCGACGGCCACCACGACCTTCGGATCCGGCGTGGCGGCCCAGGTCTTGCGCAACGCCAATTCCATATTGCGAGTGACCGGCCCGGTGACCAGCAGCATGTCGGCATGACGCGGCGAGGCCACGAAGTGAATGCCGAAGCGCTCGATATCGTGGACCGGGTTGTTTAATGCAACGATCTCCTGCTCACATCCGTTGCACGAGCCTGCATCCACCTGCCGGATCGCCAACGACCGTCCCAGTAAGCTCTGAATTGCCTCTGCAATCCGCTTACCGGGCTCTTCGAGGACCGGGCCGTTCGCCGCCGACTGCAGCTCGGCGTGGGTACCGTCGGGATCGAGTGTGTATTCGGCGATAAGCACGAGGTCGCGGCGATCGGTGGCCGCAAGCTCAAACTTCCGGGTCATGCGCACCGCACCGTCCGTGCAGGCTGCTTCACATTCGCCGCAGAAGATGCAGCGGCCATAATCCACCGTGACCCGCCGCACGCCGCCCGAGTCGTGGAGGGCGATGGCTCCCGTGGGGCAGGCCTGGGCCGCGGGACGCGCATCGCGCCAAATTTCAAATTCAAACTCCGGGCATCCCCGAAACTGCTTGGCCAGTCGCGGCGATATGTTCGGATAATCTGCCGTCGCGGAGCCAACGCTAAACGATTTTTGGAGGATCTTGAACATCGAGTTACCGATCCGTTCCCGAGTAGGACAAGTTGAAGCTCTTGTTGATCACCGGAAAATCCGCAACGATATTGCCTTCGACGGCTTCCACAATGGCCGGCCAGTTGTTGATCGAAGGATCCTTCACCTTGCAGCGTTCAATGCGATTGCCTTCGCCGGTGCGGACCCAGTGAACGATCTCGCCACGCCACCCTTCCACTGCACTCATCGCACAGCGGCCCGCCGGTATGGGTTGAGCTGGAGCGCGGTGCGGCCCTTCAGGAAGAAGTGCAACCGCCGCGCGGATCATTTGGATCGACTCGCCCACTTCATCGATGCGAAGCTGCATGCGGTGGCGCACATCTCCCGCCTGGTAGACGGGGACTTTGAAGGAGAGCTTGCTGTAGGTCTCGTACGGGTGATCTCGCCGGACATCGCGATCGACTCCGGATGCGCGTCCCGCCACGCCGACGATTCCCAGGGTAAGCGCCTTCTCCGGACGCAGGATTCCAGTGTGTTCCAGACGATCGCGGGTGGAATCGGAGGACTGAATAATCGCCACCAGATCACAGAATTCGCGTTCCACTGTTTGGAGAGTTCTTGCGATGACCTCGACCTGATCCGGCTGCCAGTCTCTGCGCACGCCGCCAATGGCGATCATTCCGCGCAGGACGCGGCTTCCAGTGAGAGTCTCATTCAAGCCCAGCACAAGCTCCCGTATGCGGCCGGCATGGGCGTTGGCAATCACGAATCCTACGTCCGTTGCGATGGCTCCGACATCGGCGATGTGATTTTGAATTCGTTCGAGTTCGAGAAGAATGGTGCGCATGAATTCGGCGCGCGCCGGGACTTCGATCTCCGCTGCGCGCTCAACAGCCTGGCAGAATGCCGATCCATGGGAGAATGCCGAGTCGCCCGAGATGCTCTCGGCCAGAAACACAGCGCGATGGATGGGAAGAGTTTCGAAGAGCTTCTCGGTCCCCTTGTGCGTGTAGAACATGCGGAGCTGCAGGTACAGGATCGGTTCACCGGCAACGGCGAAGTTGAAATGGCCGGGCTCGATGATTCCGGCATGAACCGGACCAACGGGAATCTGAAACACTCCCTCTCCGTACGTTGGCCGGTAGACGTGCCGCTCACCTTCAAATGGGGGCAGCACGGTATCGAGGGGGAAACTCTTGCGCAGCGGATGTATATCCGGCCAGTTATCGTGGAGCGCGACGCGACGCGGATTCGGATGGCCGACGGCTTCAAGACCGAACCAATCCTGAATTTCGCGCTCCTGCCAGTTGATAGCGGGTAACTCGGCGGCAAGGGAGGGGAACGACGGGCGGTCCTCGGGGACCGGAGCCTTCAGAATCACCCAGCTTGGATCGCTCGACCTGTCGAATACGTAGTAGTTATAGAAGACGCCTTCCTCTTTAACTCGGTCTTCGGCAAAGACAGTCACGATTCTGGCCTGGTGCGCAGTGAGGAAGTGGCGGACTATCGCCGTGACATCGGGGCTGTTCAACAAAACCACGACCTGATTGCAGACCGTTTCTTCAACGGAGCGGACGAGATCCGGGAAGAGACTGTGGAGTTCATCAAAAAAAGTTGTCATGGTCCCACCACCACCTGAGCCGCGCCGCGAATCAGACTGAGAAGAGGAGCCGGCACCCAGAATCCGATGACCACAAGCAGGGCGGCCAATGCAAGCAATGAACCATCGCGCCAGGGACGGCGAGGCGCAACCGGCATGTCGCCTTTGGGGCCGAGGATCATTCCGCCAACGTGCAGCAGCGCGCCCGCGAATACGCCGGTACCGAAGAGGATGAAGAGGACGCCGGTAAGAAGATGCCCGCCATCGAAAGCCGCGCGCACAATCAGGAACTCGCTCTGGAAGAGACTGAAAGGCGGCATGCCGATAATCGCCAGCATGGCCATGAGAAAGATGACGCCGGTAAGCGGCATCACTCGGATCACGCTGCCTTCGATCTCAGAGAAAAGATCGGTCTTAAAATGCTGCCGCACGTTTCCCGCGCACAAAAACAGCAGCGATTTCGCGATGGTGTGAAAGGTCATGTGCAGCATCAGACCCAAGCTGCCGAGCGCCCCTCCGAGTCCCAGGGCCGTGACCATGATGCCGGAGTGATCGATGGTGTGATAAGCCAGCAGGCGACGATAGTTTCTCTGCACCAGGATGAACGGAACGGAGATGCCCATCGAGAGCAATCCGAAGAGGAGCAGGAGGTGGCCAGGATACGTCGGGCCAAGAGAACGGCTGGTAAGGATGTAGAAACGGATGAGGCCATAGAGGGCGCAGTTGAGCAAAGCCGAAGAAAGAATCGCGGCAGAGGGCACCGGGGCCTCGCTGTAGGCATCTGGCTTCCATGTGTGCATCGGAGCAAGCCCTGCCTTGGTTCCATAGCCCATGAGAATAAGAACGAAGGCCAGCCGCATCGAGGTCTTATCGAGTGACCCGGCGTGCTGCACCAGCACAGACCAGTTCAACCCCGCCAGCGCATCGGAGCCGGCAAGCCGGTGGCCCGCATAGTAAGTCACCAGGGTGCCGAAGAGCGCCATCGACAAACCCACGCCGCCGATAATGGCATACTTCCATGCGGCCTCCAGGGAAGTGACCTTGCCATAGAAAGTGACCAGAAAGACCGAGACCAGCGTCGTGGCTTCGATCGCCGCCCACATCACTCCCAGATTGTTGGCCACCGCCATGAACATCATGGAAAAGACGAACAGCGGCGTGAGCGTCGAGTACATGCGAAGCTGTGCGAGCTGTTCCTTGTCTTCGTCGCCGAGTTCTCCACTCTGCTGGTCGTCGCGTAAATAGCCGATCGCGTAAGTCGCGCAAACCAGCGCCACCATTGCGGTGAGAAGAATCACCAGCGCGCTGAGCGCGTCGGCATAGAAGAAACCATTTGCGAGCGAAACCGTGCCGTGAGCAAGTACCTGCGCGGCCAGTGCGATGGCGATGAGAAAGGCCAGGCCGAAGCCGGCCAGGTTGAATCTCTCCATCTCCTCGCGGCGGCGCGCAAAATAGGATGCGGCAGCGGTGGCAACGGGAACCAGCAATAAAGCGAGCAGCAGCATCCTATCCTCGCAACCTCCGCAACCGGCTCACATCCATCGACTCGAAGGTTTCGCGAATGCGGTAGACGAGAATGCCGAGCACCATCGCCGCCACCAGCACATCGAATAGAATTCCCAGTTCCACAATCAGCGGCATTCCATAGGTGAGCGAGATGGCTGCGAGAAAGAGGCCGTTTTCCAAAGAAAGCAGGGCCAGCACCTGCGTCAGCGCCTTACGGCGGTTGATCATGGTGAAGAAGCCGATGAGGAACAGAGAGATGGCTACGGCAAGCTCGTTGTGGCCCAGGCCCGGCTGATCTGGCTTATAAAATGACTCCGCCACAACATAGCCCAGCAGCGTCAGCCCGCCCGCAATCACGATAGAGAGCGGAACATTGATGATCGGCTTGATCTCTTCGCGAATATCCATGCGCACCACGAGGCGCTCAAAGAGAATGGGCACCAGAATCGCCTTCACCACGAGAGTGAGCGCGGCGGCGATGTAGATATGCGGCGCGTGGTTGAACCAGGCGATGGTGGCGGCAATCATGGCGAGGAGAAACGACTGGATCGCGAAGACGCGGATGTGGGTGACGATCCAGCGCTGGGCCACCACGGCGATCTGCAGGACCAGCACCAGCGCCGCCATAAGCGTGACGATGCGTTCGCCGAATTGCATATCCAGAAACGGTCTCATGGTCGTCAAAAGAGAAACGTGGAAACGAGGGCCAGCGAACCTAAAGTGAAAGCCACAGCGAGCAACTCCGGAACACGGAAGAGCCGCATCTTGGCGTTTACGGTTTCGAGCAAAACAATGGCACAACTTAAGAGAAGCAGCTTGGCCAGCAGCCAGCCGATACCGATGAGAGCGCCGAAACCGAACCACGCAGGTTGCAGGCCTATCGGCCAGAAGCAGTTGATCAATAGGGTCATCAACACGAGTTGCTTGATGGAGGCCGCCCATTCGACGAGCGCGAGGTGGGGGCCTGAATACTCGAGAATCATGGCTTCGTGGATCATCGTCAGCTCGAGGTGGGTGGCTGGGTTGTCCACCGGAATCCGGCCCGTCTCCGCAATCAACACCAGCGCGAGCGCGGCAAAGGCAAACATCTGCGCGGGGGCAAGAAAGCGCCAGGTTTGCCCGATCGCGGCTCCGGCAATCTGCGTCAGGCCTGTAGATCCTGCGCCGATGGCGACCGTAAAGATGGCCAGCATCATGGCAGGTTCGGCCAGTGCCGAGATGGTCATCTCACGGCTGCTGCCGAGACCGCCGAAGGAGCTGCCGGTATCGAGTCCACTGAGCGCGAGAAAGAAGCGGCCGAGGCCAAGCAAATAGATCACCGCGAGCACGCCGCCAAACAAGCCGAGCGGCGCGTCTGCCGCGACCATGGGTATCATCAAGCCCGCGAGAATTGTGCTGAAGAAGACGATCCAGGGCGTTGCCGCGAAGATCCACGATGCAGTCTCCGGAATCACCATGCCCTTGCGAAAGAGCTTGTAGAGATTTCTGTACGGCTGAAGGATGCCGGGGCCGCGCCGTGTTTGCAGCCGCGCCTTCAGCGTTCGAATAACTCCCGAGACCAGCGGCGCCAGCCCTATCAGCAGGAGAAGTTGCGCTGCGGATTCGATGATTCGAGTCATGATTGGATCGGTCATTGGCGCACCGCAAACAACAGCAGCAGGATCAGAGTGATGAAGATGTAGGCGAGATAGGCATTGATGCTGCCCGCTTGAATTGCCCTCATGCGTTTTGCCGCGGCCATGATCCGCTGCCACAACGGCTCATAGAAGTGCTTTTCAAAGGTAGGTTCAATCTCACTCTCGAAACGGATCGCGCTGGGGTAGTAAGGCGAGACTTCGTACTCGGCCTGGATCTCGCGGCGCGGGCGATAGAGAGCGGAGAAGATCATGCGCAGCGGTTTTGAAAAAGCCGTTGCGGTATATTCGTTGTCGGCGGTCAACCCTGGTAGTCCGCAATCCCAGGCCGGCCCTTTCACACTGCGACGCCTCCAGCGAATCGCCAGCGGAAGCGCGAATGCAGCGCCGGCAAACAAGAAGAGCAATGCCACTCCAAAGGTCGATACGGTGCCGCCGTGTGGCGTTCCCGGCGAGAGCGCCAAGCCGCGAGCCGTTACCATCGCAGAACTCGCGCTAATGCCCAGCGTCTGCCGCGTGATGGGATCGAAGACTCGCACCAGCCAGGTGGCGCCCAGGCCCAGCGCGACGCATCCCACCGCAAGGACCGACATGCCAGCAAGCATTGAAGGCGAGGCTTCCCTGGCCTCCGCGGCTTGCTCGCTGCGCGGAAGCGCGAGAAACGGAATCGCAAAGGCCTTGACGAAACAGGCCGCCGCCAGGGCCGCGGTCAGCGCCAGCAGCGAGCCGGCGATAGGGAACATCAATCGCGTCAGGCTTTGCGTTGTGCCGAAGCCGGCCAGCAGGGCCTGGTAGGTAAGCCACTCGGAGACAAATCCATTCAGCGGAGGCAGGCCGGAGATAGCCACTGCACCCACCAGGAAGCAAATGGCAGTCACCGGCATGAGCCGGATCAGCCCGCCCATCTTCTCCATGTTGCGCGTGCGCGTAGATTGCACCACGGAACCGGCGCCCAGAAAGAGCAGACCCTTGAAGGTGGCGTGATTAAAGGTGTGATAAAGTCCGGCGATCAAGGCAAGAGCGGCGAGATTCGGCTGGCCCAGTGAGCGAAACATGAGCGCAGCGCCGAAGCCCATGAGGATGATGCCAATGTTCTCAATGCTGTGCCAGGCGAGCAGGCGCTTCAGGTCGTGCTCCATCAGCGCGTAGAGCACTCCGAGCAGAGCGGAAACCACTCCCAGCGCCAGAACTACGGTTCCCATCCATAGAGGAGGTGTTCCGTAGAAATCGAAGAAAACTCTAGCCATGCCGTAGATGCCGGTCTTGATCACGATGCCCGACATGAGAGCCGAAACGTTGCTGGGCGCAACCGGGTGAGCCTCAGGAAGCCAGATGTGAACCGGAACCAGTCCCGCCTTGACGCCGAAGCCGCAGAGAAACAGCAGAAAGATTGCGCCCTGCTGGAGCGGCGACAGGCTCGAAGCCAGCAGGTGAAAGCTCGAGAAATCCAGACTGCCGCTTTGCGATGTGAGCAGCAAAAACGCAATCAACAACAGACCGGTGCCCGCGTGCGACATAACAAGGAAGAGCACTCCGGCGTTGCGTGCCTCTTTCTTTTCGTGCTCAAAGCTGATCAGGCAAAAGGCCGAGAGCGCCATCACCTCCCACGCCACCAGGAAGAAAAAAACGTTGGACGCGGTGAAAACCAGCGCCAGGCTCATCAGCTGTAGATTGAAAAAGAATCCGAAAGCGCCCAGGTTGCGGCGGCCCTCCATCTCCCGCAGGTAGCCGAACGAATAGAGCGACACGGCGGCAGCCAGCACCCCGAGCGTCACGTTGAAGTATGCCGAGAGTGGATCGATTCTGATGGCCCAGGAGAAGACCGGATTGCCGAACGGAAGACCGATCACTGTGGGGCTGCTGCTGAAGATTGCAAACGCCGAAGCGGAGAGATCGAGAAGCGATCCTGCCAGCGCCGCCGCGCAGGCCGCACGGCGTGCGGCAGCCGGGTTGCGCCATAAGGCCAGGCTGGCCATTGCCCCCGCAAGCCAGATGACGATTCCGCTCAGAAATAGCCCAGAGATCATCGCGGAGAGGCCTCAACTTCCACTTCCCCGAGCATCTGAACGGCGTCGGCGAGGCTTCCCTGAATGTACTGGCGCATGATGTCGAGAACCTGCACCAGCACCGGATTTCGGATGGAATAGAAGACCTGGTTGCCGTCTTTGCGGTTCACGACAATCTGGTGGCTCCGCAGGATTGCCAGATGCTGCGAGAGATTCGCTTGCTCGAGGCCGAGCTTCTCCTGGATGGCCCGCGCGGAGAACTCGCGGTCGCGCAAGACCTCAAGGATTGCAATGCGGGTGGGATGGGAAAGCGCGCGAAAGATATTGGCCTTGTATGTGCGCAGCGCCTCTTGCATGCGATTCAGTATATGCGATATTTAGAATATTCGCAATAGATGGAGTACGGAGGTTGCCCCCGCGCCGCTCGAAACCTGGCTTATCGATACGAACGACGAGCCCGACGGTAACCTTCGTGCCGAGTCCGAGACGGACAGCATTTTCAGGTAGGCAATTGGATAGAGGCGCGCAATACATGTCTGTCGGCACCCATATAAAGTGCTACAAAATAGGCGGATGATTCGCAGAAGTATCAACTCCGCGCTCCTCTGGCCAAAAGGCGAGAACCGCACGGTTATCCTATACCAACGGTCTCGAACGCGTCGGCCAATTGCAGACCATCCAGGGCGCGCCCACGGCCGGCTTCTGCCTCTACGCTTCGGTGTCAGAGAGTGCGGTCGCATGACCCTCCATGCACGCTCGCACCCGCAGGAAATGAAACAAGTGGGACGGGATAAATGCTGGGACATTGACTATTATGCACGATCTTAAGCGCCATCGCTTAGGAGGGCTATTGGTGCGATCGTGCTGTCATTGAGTTCATATAATGAGCATGTTATAGGAAAACAAAAGCGTTTGTTAAGGCCGCATCGATCTTCGCACTTCGAATCCCTTTCTCTGCCATTCACCTGTGCTTGATCGATAACTCTGCTTGTAGATTCGAGTCGTCGGCAAGTTTCTCTGCAAAATCGCGGATATCTAGCCGCTAGTACGACGGGAGAATGTTCTCCGCCTGATCGATTGCCTCCCACCTTTTGATC
>CAVXOO010000326.1:0-13145 GCA_963762945.1 uncultured Acidobacteriaceae bacterium
CGTGGATGGAGGCTGGACCGCCGTCTAACGGTGAGCCAGCATATTTTGTTCGTTGCAAATAGACGAGGCGGTTAAGAGAATAACAAGATTGTTAGGAGTAAGCGCATGATTCGGAATATGCAATGCCCACTTTGCTTCGGGGAAACGCAAACAATTCTGTCGCTCAGATTTGGCACCAAGATAAATCTTCCGACAGAAATTCCCATTTGTCACTGCGTTGCCGACAATTTCCTTTTCGTCGCTGCAGGCCGCCAACAACTACCGACGAATGCTACAAGGCACTGGCCAACGATTCCTAATCGGCAGGACGTAAGCTTCTCGGCGAGCAAGTGAGGGCATTCGATCCAGCGCGTCAAGTGATTTATCTCTAGGGCCTGCGGCGTCAATTTGAATCGCGTAGACAGTGCAAAGACGAAGGGCCTTGGCGTTAGCAGGTGGCGAATATTTTGGGGACTATGTATTCAAGGGCCGTGACAGGAGAGATTGTTTGAGCGACAAAGAACTGATGCGGGACAAACTTCGAGAATTCCATATACACCCTTCAATGCGTCATGGCGGATGATACGCTGCAGACAGCGCTGTCGGTCGCGGCAGAGCTGACAGGCAAAGCCATGCTCGAGGGCCGCAAACTGATGATTGCCGGCAACGGCGGCAGCGCGGCCGATGCCCAGCACCTGGCCGCCGAATTTGTCAGCCGCCTCACCATCGACCGGCCGGCGATGCGCGCCGTGGCGCTGACCACAGACTCCTCGATTCTGACCGCAGTGGGCAACGACTACAGCTACGACAACGTCTTCGAGCGGCAGATCGAGGCGATCGGACAAAAGGGGGATGTCTTCTTCGGCATCTCGACCTCCGGCAACTCGAAAAACATTCTCAAGGCCTTCGAACTCAGCCGAAAGATGGGCATCACCACCGTCGGCTTCAGTGGCCGCCAAGGCGGCAAGATGCCGCCGCTGTGCGACTACAATATAATCGTGCCCTCTGAGATTACCGCCAACATCCAGGAGTCGCACTTGGCGCTCGAACACATCTTCTGCCATCTGGTGGAAATTGCGTTTTTATCCGTTCTCCAACTCGCGACATAAGGATAATACGGTCTCCTGCGAAAACAATGCTACGAGTTGCTAAAAAGGTCGATTGAGTTTGAGAGTCAACGTGTGGACCTGTTAATGTGGGGCCTTCAGAGTTGAAGATAATGCCCGTCACAGGCTCGGCCTTTGTCAGCGGTCCTACCGACCACAAACGTGTTGGCGTTTGTAATTTCTGGGCCACGCCAGCAGAAATTGATCCCAGTAGCAACAACAGCCCAATCCGAATGATCTTTAGTGACAGTGAATTGAACTTCACAATAACGTCTCCTTTGCTTCCCAGCAACAAAACTAAGGTGTCTCCGTCAGCGCTTCGGTCCGCTTGCTCATCTTGGCGGTGCGTTCCAGCTTGTCCCAGTTGAAGGGCTTGCCGTCGATGGCCCGCTTGACCGTCTTCAGCAGCACAATCGAGAAGACCTGGCGGTAGGCGAAACGTTGCAGCCAGATGTGGAAGAGCAGCCAGCCGTCGCCCTTGTTGGCGGGATGGCGCCGCTCCAACGAAAAAGCGATCGACGAGGTGATGAAGTCGATGACCAGGAAGCCGAGGAAGTAGACCAGCAGCTTGTAGAAGTCGGCGGACGAGGCTGATTCGGGGTGGAAGTATCGATCCATGAAGTAATTGATGATGCCCCAGAGGAACATCATGTCGATGAAGGGCGAGACCAGGGGCAGGAGCATCTGGAAGATGAGGATGTTGGGAACGCCCATCAGATCGCGCATCTCTCCACGCACGCTCACCGCGGGCAACATGCGCAGGCCAGGCACGTCCACCAGCGAGGCCTCGGCCGTAATGCTGGTTCCGTCAGTGGTATAGTTGCCCACCACAATCGAATCCGCGTCCAGCGTCTGCGCCAGCTTCAGGGCGCTGGCTCGCGACGGCTGAAACCCTTGCGGCAATCCCAAATGGTCCAGCGCGTACACGCGGTCGGCCCGGCTCGTGGGCTGGAACCCGGCCGATGCGAAGCGCATGCTCAAGGTTTCCGCCGCCGCCTCGCGTATCCACTCCAGGTTCGGCTGCCCGGTCCGGTTGTCGAACGGCAGCACCAACAGCACCCGCCCGCCCGCCGAAACCCCGCTCCACCGTCGCTCGCCGCCGCGCCCGGCTGTTCCTGCGCCGCGGTTGCCGCCGCCAGCACGCAAATCCCAGCCAGCACCGCAACGGCCGCAAGCCACCGCAACTGCCCAGATCGCACTCGAATTTCCCTAGTCACAACAGGTCGATTATAGGCTCTGTCACTGGTACCGACGCACTTGTAGCGCCGGTCTCCTGACCGGCTGTAGTGCGGGCCTCCAGGCCCGCACATGCGCGTCGGCCAAACAGTCGCCCGCGCCCCATCCTTTCGGTCGGTCTTTGGGGCGAAAGCGTGGGATCGCACATACCCCAACCCGCCTTTTCACCTCAGCACAAAAAATGGGTGCCCCACATCTCGATTTCGAGATGTGGGAGAGCACAAACCACAACCATCCACGAATGGGCCAAAGCCACGAGCGCGCGCCTCCGATTTCGCTTGGCCCCCTCGCATCTTCGCCGCTATCATCACTCTATGACGCCGCTCATGCCACCTCCGCGCATCAAGCCCGTGTGGCGAATCGTCGTCGAAGTAGCCTTTATCGTCTTTCTGTTTTACTCGAACCTGCTCATGGGCGAGTTCACCCGTGCGAATGGCCAGGGCAAGTCCCTCGCCGTCGCCCTTGAGGACATCGTCACGCCGGCAAACTTCCTCATCGCCCTCGTCAGCGCCCTCATCGGCTACGTGATCTTCGAATACCTGCGGCGCAAGCTATAAGGAAAAATGCGAGTGTGCGCGGATCACTCACTGCCCACACCCCCCACTCACACTCACACTCGCCACTGTGAACTACGAACTAAGCACTGCAACCTGCGGTTCTTCCACCTTCGCCGGCTCGATGAGCCGCTCCCGGTAGTACGCGTTGCGCACGTACTGCTTCACCATGCGATTGGTATTGAAGTACGAGCCGTTGTACGCGAGCGTCGTCTTCATCAGCCGCGCCCACTTCTCCGCTGAATCGCTGTAGAGCGGAACTACTGCGTTCTCCAGCTTCGCGTAAAGCGAGTGCGCCTCGGCGGCGTCGTCGGCGCCGTCCTCGATCGCCCATCCGGTAAAGCCTTCAATGCAGCCCTCGATCCACCATCCATCCAGAATCGACAGGCTGGGCACGCCGTTCATCGCCGCCTTCATGCCGCTCGTCCCCGAGGCTTCGTAAGGCCGCCGCGGCGTATTCACCCAAACATCCACGCCCGCCGTCAGCCGCGCGCCCAGGTCCCACGCATAGTTTTCGAGATAAACAATCCGCAGCATGTCGTTCGAAAGCTTGGCCGCTTCCTCCACCACCTGCTGGATCAGCGCCTTGCCCGGATCGTCCTGCGGGTGCGCCTTGCCGGCAAAAAGAATCTGCAATCCTCCCGCCTTGACCGCAATCTCCTTCAGCCGCTCGGGATCGTGGAGCAGCAACGTGGCCCGCTTATATGTGGCCGCGCGCCGCGCAAAGCCCAGGGTCAGCACTTTCGGGTCGAGCGCCAATCCTGTCCGCAACTCCACTTCGGCCAGCAACGCTTCCTTGGCGCTTGCATGCGCCTTCAGCATCGCCGCTTCGGGCACGTCGATGGTGTTGCGAAGATACAGGTTGTCGCGCCGCCATTCCGTAACGTGTTCATCCAGCATGCGCTGCACAGGATCGCTCATCCAGGTCGGCGCGTGCACCCCGTTGGTGATCGCATGGATGTCGAACTCCGGAAACATGGCCCGCGAAACTTTGCCGTGCTGCATGGCCACGCCGTTCGCATAGCGCGAAAAGCGCAGCGCCAGCAGCGTCATATTTAGCAGTCCGTCGCGAAAGCAGCCCAGCTTTTCCAGTTGCGCCGTCCGGTCGCCGCCCAGAATGCGAATCGTTTGCTCGGTTGAAAACCGGTCGTGCCCCGCCGTTACCGGCGTATGCGTCGTAAACACGCATCTGCGCCGCACCCGCTCGATATCCGCGTCGGTCGCGCCGTACTGCGGCCCTCCGCCCAGCTGGCTCTCGAGCAGCGCCAGTGTCAGCAGCGCCGCGTGGCCTTCGTTCATGTGGTAAACATTCACCCGCAGGCCCAGCGCATGCGCCATGCGCACCCCGCCCATGCCCAGCACAATCTCCTGCTGCAAACGGTAGTTCGTGTCGCCGCCGTAGAGATGATCCGTCAATCCCCGGTCCCAGCCCGCATTGCCGTCCAGGTCCGTGTCCAGTAGATAGATCGGCACCACGTGCCCCGAATGCCCTTTCAGGTCGTAGCGCCACGCCCGCACCACCACCACCCGGCCCTCGATCTGCACCGTGACCCGCGCCGCCTCCTCCGTGCAAAAATCCGCCGGATTCCACGCCTGCACGGTCTCGCTTTGCGCCCCCTGTGCGTTCAGGTGCTGTTCGAAGTAGCCCTTGCGATGCAGAAGCGAAAACGCCGCCAGCGGTACCCGCAGGTCCGCCGCCGAACGCAGCGTATCCCCCGCCAATACGCCCAGGCCGCCTGAGTACGTCGGCATCGATGGACGAATCGCGATCTCCATCGAGAAATACGCCACTTGGCCGGCGTCGGGAAGAGTCTCGTATGAAAAGGGTGTCGAGATGGCTGGCTCCATTTAGATTTTCTTTTCCGTGCCGCTTCGGCCGCCCAATAGTTGGCCTACTGGACCTCCGCGCACGGTTCCCCACTCGTTCATCGGGGCAAATACCTCCCAAGTTTAACAAGGAATAGCATCCAGGTAAGATTCCCAGCCGCATGGGAACTGGTTATTTCGTGGGAGAGACAGCAAGAGCGGGTTAGCGGCTCTAGTGGAACTAACTCTGCTAGCTCCGCCAACCCCGCTAACCCCGCTGCCCTCACACATGAATCGTCTCTTCGCCCTTTTGCCAGCTGCAGGGACACAACTCCCCGGTCTGCAACGCATCGAGCAACCGCAAAACCTCCTGCGGATTGCGGCCCACCGACAAGTCGTTCACCGAAACATGGCGAATCACCCCTTCGGGATCGACGATGAACGTGGCCCGCAGACACACTCCCGCCTTCAGATCCAGAATGCCCAGTTGCTCCGAGAGGTCGCGCTTGATGTCGGAGAGCATGGGAAACGGCAGATTTTTCAAGGCCGGGTGATGCTCGCGCCATGCCAGGTGCACAAACTCCGAATCCGTGCTCCCGCCCAAAATTTGCGCGCCGCGCTCCGCAAACTCCTTGTTCATGTTGCCGAACTCGGCGATCTCCGTCGGACAAACAAACGTGAAGTCCTTCGGCCAGAAGAAAAATACCTTCCACTTGCCGGGATAGCTCTCGTTCGTCACCGTTGTAAACGCCTTGTGCACATCCAGATCGACCGTCGCGGTCAACTCGAACTCCGGAAATCTCTCTCCAACCGTCAGCATCCATGACTCCTTTAAAAAAATGTGTGATCTCCACCGGCCTCACGACACACCTCCGCGCGCGCCTGCTCATGAACAAACCGAGCCTGCCGCAGCGGCTTGTGCCGTTGTGTCCGGTAACGTCAGATTGCCATTTCGGACGAAGAAAGTCCAATTGCGCCACGGAAAAATGCGCCGGACGCCGGCAAAAACACGCCCAAAAACGGAATCGTCCCACTCCGTATTTGCGGGGTTTGTGCGGACCAGCGAACGTGCGGGCAGCGCACGCTAACTTGCTGATTCGCTGACGCGCTGCCTCTCTAGCTCCGCTAACCCCGCCAACTCCGCTAGCTCCGCTGTCTCACTCCAGCCTGTGCGCCCCGCCCGAAGCATGGCACACATGAATCTGCGGAGCGATTCCCGTCTTCTCCGCGTACCTCGCCGCCAGCGACTTCGCGAAAGCCGCGGCCTCAGTCTGTTCAACGAGATTGATCGTGCAGCCGCCAAAGCCTCCACCCGTCAGCCGCGCCCCGATCAGTCCCGGCAAATCCTGAGCCAGCGCCACCATAGCGTCCGCCTCCGCGCAACTGCCGTCGAAATCCTGGCTGTAGCTCAAGTGCGCCTCGGCCATCAGCCGTCCCAGCTCCTTCATGTCGCCTTTCAGCAGCGCGGCGCATGCAGCCTGTGTCCGCAGGTTCTCGCCGATCACATGCTTGGCGCGCAGGTAGCTCTTCGGCTCCATCTCGTGGCCCCATTTTTTGAGATCCTCGAGCGTCGCGTCACGCAAAAACGGCACCCCCGCCCGATGGCTCGCGATCACCGCGCACGCCGCCTCCGACTCGCGCCGCCGCGTCGGATAATCCCCTCCCGCCACCGAGTGCTTCACCATCGTATTGGCAATCACCAGCGCCACATGATCGGGAATCGGCGCCAGCTTGAAACTCAAATCGCGGCAATCGAGCAAGAGCGCGTGATCTTTTTGGGCATTGAGGCTGATGAACTGGTCCATAATCCCACAGTTCGCGCCCACAAACTCGTTCTCCGCCCGCTGGCAAAGCCGCGCCAGTTTCGGTCCCGGATAACTCGCTCCCATCAGCGACAAAACCGCCAGCGCCGTCGCCACCTCCAGCGCCGCCGAGCTCGACAGCCCCGACGACAGCGGCACATCGCTCCAAATGCTCAAACTGAACCCGGGAATCTTGTGCCCCTCGCCGGCCAGAATCGCCGTCACGCCCATCGGGTAATCGGTCCAATGCTGACTGCGCGCCGCCTGCACGCCGTCAAACACCCGCTCCTCGCCCTGGTTCTCGGAGTAGATCGCAATCTTGCCGTCCGTGCGCGGAGAAATCCCCGCCAGCGTCGAAAAATTGATCGCCGCCGGCATCACAAATCCCTCGGCGTAGTCCGTGTGCTCGCCAATCAGGTTCACGCGCCCCGGTCCCACAAAAATCGCGGGCTCGGCCCCGAACCGCTCCCCGTGCATCGCGCGAAATACCTTCGGATCTTGCATTTTTCCCACCTCGACCTGAATTCAAACCTGTACAGCTGAGATTTACCGATTCAATGCGCTGTCATCCTGAGCGACCGTAGTCCGCCGTGGCGGACGGAGGGAGTCGAAGGATCTGCGGTTGCTTTTCGCGCATTCAGTTCAGCATAAAAACTCGTTACTCACCACTCTTCACTGTCCGCTGCCCTTTTGACAACGTTTTCATTCTGCTCCGAAAAGCCAATCCCCGGCAAACTCTTCCCCCATTCATAACTTCCCGGGTGCGGGTGCCCCACGTCTCGATTTTGAGACGTGGGTAACCGCAAACCTAAAACAACTGGAAAGCATGTGGAATCCTGCTCCCAAATCCCTGTTCCCTAATCCCTGTTCCCTGCTCCCTCGTCGCACGCCGCGCTCAGCCGCTCCCAAATCTCGCCGATCCACGCCTCGTGCTCCGGCTTCATCAGCACTGAGCGCAAACAGGTGAGAGTGGGTGCCCCCGGTCCCTCGCTCTTGGGGACCGGGGAGTTGAACCCAAACCACGATCCCGGCAATTGTACTAAGGCCAGGTGCAATCCCCGCCGCGCGCACGCGTCGAAGATCTTCTGCGCTAGCTCTGAACTCCTCCGAAGGTCCGCTGCATGCAATGCCCAAACGACAATGTCGAGTTCCGGTGGGTTCCCCGTCTCTAGGCTCTTGTACCCGGAAGGATTTGGGTGCCCCCGGTCCCTAGCATTTGGGGACCGGGGAATGCACGAACCCAAACCCACAAATCGCCCATCCTCCCGCACCCGCCGGTCCAGCTCCAGCGCCGCCCGCCGCCCGCGCCTCAGCCTCTCGGCAAAGGCGCCATCCCTGGTCAGCGGCAGCAGCCGTTGCGTAGCCCAAAGCGCCACCGCCGCCGCGCCCGCGCGCGAGCACTCCAGGCTGATTTCGCCCAGATGCAGTTCCTTGGACGTGAAATAAGTGTAGGGGGAATCATGCTTATAAAACCGCCCCACCGCCGGATCGCGGAACAGCACGCATCCGCATCCATACGGCTGCAGCCCGTGCTTGTGCGGATCGATCACGATCAAATCGGCCTCATCCATCGCCGCGTAGGCCCGCCGTGCCGGTTCCTCCAGCGCATCGGCAATCAGCCTGAAGTACCCGCCATACGCCGCATCCACGTGCACACGCGCACCGTAACGCCGCGCCAGCACCACAATCTCGTCGAGCGGATCGACCGCGCCCATCGCCGTCGTGCCCAGCGTCGCCACCACCGTGCCCACGTCGCCCTTGCGCAGCTCGTCTTCGAGCGCATCCAGTCTCATGCGCCCGCGCCCATCGGCCGCGACGCTCGTGTACTCCAACTTCAGCACGCTGCTGATTCGCTGATGTGTATAGTGCGCCTGTGAAGATCCAACAATCCTCTTCCGTCCCTTAGTCCCTAGTCCCTCAGTCCCTGGCCCCTCGCCCAACTGCCCCGCCATCCACAGCGCTTCAAGATTCGCAAACGTCCCGCCCGACGTCAGGTGGCCCAGGAACTCCTTCCACCCAAACATCGCGGCGATCTCTCGCACTGCCTCAACCTCCATCGCCGAGCTGGCCCTGCCGCCGTCACGCGCGTGGTTGTTGGGATTGAGCTTCATGGCCAGGGCGTAGGCAGCCCGCGCCACAGGATGCGGCGGTTTCAGCATCTGCCCGGCATACAAAGGATGAAAGTAGGGGTAGTTGTCGCCCAGCCGGTGCGCCGTCTCCCTAAGCACCCGCGCCATCGCCTCGACGCCCGGCGTCTGCTCAATCCCCGGCGTCCCCAACGGCTGGTCTTCGTCGTAGGGCTGGAACGACGGCAAATAACCGAACTCCGCCTCCAGAGCCTCTGTGGCGTCGGCCAATAACTCGATGACGGGATCGTGCGGCATTCGGACCACTCACCTTATCACAGACCGCCGCGCCCTACTAAACCAAAATGGCTCTGCTGTTTCAGAACGGAAAAGACTAGCTCCCATCTAAGTCGCACATCTCTTGCATCTTCTTTGGGCGAAGATGATACACTGTGGTCAGCGTTAGAAGACCGGGCGTGAGCAGTACTCGCCCAAAGCAAGATTCTGCCAGTGTTCGCTCCGATTCCTCCAGCGCAATTCAATCCCAGGAAATTCGAACTAGTATGGAACAAGGTACCGTGAAGTGGTTCAATGACGCGAAGGGCTTCGGCTTTATCTCGCGCCAGAACGGCGAAGACGTTTTCGTGCATTACTCCGCAATCAACAGCAGTGGATTCAAGAGTTTGCAAGAAGGTCAAGCCGTGCAGTTTAACGTCGTAAAGGGTCCCAAGGGCTGGCAGGCTGCCGACGTACAGCCTCTCTAAACCTGAACGGCCGGATTCCGGCAGAATCTAGTAAAGCCAAAAAGGCTCGCGAGCGCTTCTGAGACTACTCGGACGCGCCCCGAGTCTTTTTGTGCATTTTTCGCGGCGAAAACAGCCCGATTCCACGCCGAATACTGCCTCGCCTGCATCCCCCGCCATCCTTAGTCAGCCGCCTCCATTCAGTTCAGCCCGCCATAACGCCGCGTGGATTTATCGCAGAGGCCCCTCCCTATTTATCCGGCCCGCGAATGCTGATCATCGGGCGCCCCATCCTTTCCGCGTTTTTTTGCCGAAAGGGGGAGAGCGTGACACGATTTGAGCACTGGGTCAATCTGGAAAGGCACAAGCGCCCACTCGCCGAAATGAACCGTCAGGCGAACTTGCGAACTCGCGACGTCGTGAAGCGACGCCAGCCCGCGAAGGAACAAATCATCTGTCTCGCCCGCCTCGGGCCGCGGCACAGGCGAGGGCCAGACTTGCTGTCTTGCCATCCACCCTCTATCCTCAAGAGTTGGCCGCCCATTTCTTTCTGCGGCCTCCACGGAACCCAACCCATGAGCTCGAACACCATCGCCATCCATCTGCCCGACGGCTCCATTCGCGAAGTGCCCTCCGGCACCACGCCTCTCGATGTCGCCAACTCCATCTCGCCGCGCCTCGCCGCGGCCTCGATCGCCGCGCGCATCACTCCGATTTCCGCAACCGCCTCGAATACCACGAGCTCCGTCCGAGAGTCCGCCCCCGATGGCCAGTCGGACGCCGAAGCCGCCATGTACGCTGCTGAAGATGCCGCCGCGCCGCGCCTCGTCGATCTCTCCGCGCCCCTCACCGCAAGCGTGAAGCTCGAACTGCTCAAAGAGAACGATCCCGACGCAATCAAAATCCTGCGCCACTCCACAGCGCATGTCCTCGCCACCGCCGTCCTCGAACTCTTCCCCGAGACCAAGCTCGGCCACGGCCCCGCCACCGACTCCGGCTTCTTCTACGACTTCTACCGCGAAAAGCCCTTCACACCCGATGACCTTGCCGCCATCGAAACCAAAATGGCCGAAGTCGTCGCACGCAACGAGCCCTTCGTCCGCGAGCACGAGCCCCGCGAAAAAGCCCTCGCCGACTTCCAGCGCGACGGCGACTTCATGAAGACGCACTTCGTCACAAAGTTCACCGTGCCCGGCGCAGAAGTCAGCTTCTATCGCAACGGCAAATTCATCGACTTCTGCCGCGGCCCGCACCTACCCTCCACCGGCCGCGTCAAAGCCTTCAAGGTCACCAGCCTCGCCGGCGCTTACTGGCTCGGCGACGAGAAGAATCCCCAACTCCAGCGCGTCTATGGCACAGCCTTCTTCTCGCAGAAAGATCTGGATGCCCACTTCGCCCGCCTTGAAGAAGCCGCGCGCCGCGATCATCGCGTCCTCGGCAAGCAACTCGACCTCTTCAGCATTCAGGAACTGGCCGGCGCAGGCCTCATCTTCTGGCATCCGCGCGGCGCAATCATCCGCAAGATCATGGAAGACTGGATGCGCGAGGAGTGCCTCCGCCGCGGCTACCAGCTCGTCTACACGCCGCACGTAGCCCGCATAAATCTCTGGCAAACTTCCGGCCACGAAGGCTTCTACGCCGCAAACATGTTCACCCCCATGGAGCTTGACGATGCCATGTATCGCCTCAAGCCCATGAACTGTCCGTTCCACATCCTCATCTACAAAAACACGCCCAAGAGCTATCGCGATCTGCCCGTGCGCTACGCCGAGCTCGGCAACGTCTACCGCTACGAGCGCTCCGGAACCATGCACGGCCTGCTGCGCGTGCGCGGCTTTACCCAGGACGATGCCCACATCTTCTGCATGCCTTCGCAAATCGAGAGCGAAGTCTCGGCCTGCATCGATTTCGCCGAAGCGGTTCTCAAAACCTTCGGCTTCCAGGAGTTCAAAATCGAATTATCGACCTGGGACCCGAACGACCGCGCCCACTACGCCGGCTCCAATGAGAACTGGGACCTCGCCATCAACTCCCTCGACAACGTTCTCAAGGAAAAAGGCATTCCCTACAAGACCATCCCCGGCGAAGCCGCCTTCTACGGCCCCAAAATCGACGTCAAACTCGTCAACGTCCTCGGCCGCCTCTGGCAGCTCTCCACGGTCCAGTTCGACTTCAACCTTCCCGCGCGCTTTGAGCTCGAATACGTCGGCGAAGATGGCGAGCGCCATCAGCCCGTCATGGTGCACCGCGCCCTCTTCGGCTCCGTCGAGCGCTTCTTCGGCGTCCTCATCGAACACTACGCCGGCGCATTCCCGCTCTGGCTGGCGCCCGTGCAGATCGGCCTCGTCCCCATCAGCGAGCGCCACGCGGCCTACACGGCCAAGCTCGAAGCCACACTCAAAGATGCCGGCTTCCGCGTCGAGACCGACGATCGCAACGAAAAGATGAACGCCAAAATCCGCGACTTCGCCAACCAGAAGACGCCCTACATCCTCGTCTTCGGCGACAAGGAAGAAGCCAGCGGTCAGATCAGCGTCCGCACCCGAGGCAAAGGCGACCAGGGCTCCATGCCGCTCAAAGACTTCATCGCCAAAGCCACCGAACTGGTCGCCATGCAATCGATGAATCTGTGACTGCGGCGGTTAGAAATGCTTATCGTGTTGAGTGGTCTACCGGGTGTTGGCAAGACAACCATTGCGCGTGAACTTGCCCTCCGCATCGGCGCAGTGCACGTGCGTATCGATTCGATTGAACAGGCAATCCGCGAGTCAGGAACCTTGAGCGGCTCCATCAAAGATGCCGGTTACCGCGCCGCGTACGCACTGGCCGAAGATAACCTCCGTCTGGGCCGGATCGTCGTCGCCGATTCGGTGAATCCGATTCAACTCACCCGCGACGCGTGGCTCAACACTGCCATACGCGCCAATGTTCCCGCCCTTGAAGTCGAGATCCGATGTGGCGACGCCGCGGAACATCGCCGCCGCGTGGAAGACCGAACCAGCGATATCGCTGGACTCGCGCTACCGGCCTGGGACGATGTCATGGCGCGGGAATATGAGCCATGGGATCGCGATCACCTGGTGCTGGATACGTCGATCGCTGCGCTCGATGATTGTGTTGCGACGATCCAACGCGCCCTCGATCAAGCAGCGTCCCGCAGTGTCACTGCGGATTGATCGCGATCCCCTCGTTTCGCTGCCGCGGTCAGCGACCGCACCCGAGGCAAAGGCGATCAGGGCTCCATGCCGCGTATAGCGTTTCCGGAAATGGTGTAGACCGAAGCCGCAACTGTTGAGTGGGTTTTCCCTCAAGAAAAACCCACATGCACGGCTCTCAAGAGTTCTCAGTATTTCCGAAAACGCCGTAAAGATTTCATCGCCAAAGCCACCCAATTAGTGGCCATGCAATCGATGGAGTTGTAGCGGCTCCGTTTTTTATCAAAACTCTGTTATCGTTCCAGTGCCGGGGATTTTCGTCCATGCACGTCACGATAGCTCTGTCCTTACGCTCTCATTCTGTTTTGCCCGCCTGCCGGGCCGCGGTCTTCGCGGCCAGCCTCGCCGCCCTATGCTGCGCGCCGGCAAAGCCCATCGGCGCTCAGTCTGCCTCAGTCTGGCCTCCTTCGTCCCAGCAAGCGCCGCCGCAACCTGCCCAGACGGGCGCGGTCCAAATCCAACCTGCGCCGACGGGCGCGGTCCAAATCCAGCCGGGGTCGTCCGGCGCGGCTCCAACCCAGCCTGCGCCCGCGGCCGCAAAACCACCCGACTTCTCCAAAGAAGCGATGGTCTTCGAGAAGACATACACCCGCATTCGCATGGAAGAAGATGGTACCGGCACGCGCCAGACAACCGGC
>CAVXOO010000327.1:0-3073 GCA_963762945.1 uncultured Acidobacteriaceae bacterium
GCGGAAGTGCACGGGGTGTCACGCCCTGGATGCAAACAGGGAGGGCCCGCATCTGAGAGGCGTGTACGGAAGAAAGGCCGGGACGGTGGTGGGCTTCAGCTATTCAAATGAGTTGAGGAACTCGGGGCTGGTGTGGGAGGACGAGAGCCTGGAGCGATGGCTCGAGGACAGCGATGCGTTCGTGCCGGGAAGCGCGATGGGATTCAGTGTTCCCAAAGCGCAGGACCGCGCCGATATTGTCGCCTTTCTGAAATCGCTGCACTGAGTTATTGAGCGCGCCGGACTACGAAAGCTTGTCAACCTCGCGCCGGTAGGCGTTGTAAATCTCGTCGCCGAAGCAAGCGAAGATTACTTTCTGCACCGCATCGCTCGAGATGAGTTCCGTCGCGGTTTCGGTCACGGCTATTTTGACCGCCTCGTTGATGGGATAGCCGTAAATCCCGCAACTGATCGCTGGGAAGGCCAGGGTTGTGAGGCCGCGCTCGCGGGCAATTGCAAAGCACGAGCGGTAGCAACTGGCCAGCCGCTCCGGCTCACCCTTCATGCCGCCGCTCCACACCGGCCCCACCGTGTGAATCACGAATCTTGCGGGGAGCCGGTGGCCCTTCGTAATCTTTGCCTCGCCGGTTTTGCAGCCACCCAACAAACGGCACTCGGCCACCAGCTCTGGCCCTGCCGCGCGATGGATGGCTCCGTCCACGCCGCCACCGCCGAGCAGCGACGTGTTGGCCGCGTTCACAATCGCGTCCACGGCCATGGTGGTGATGTCGGCTTTCACAACTTCGATCTTGCTGGTCATGGCTGCTTTTCCACTTCGACCAGCGTGGAATAGAACGTGGCTCCGCCGCCGATATCGGTGAGGCGCTCGCTGGTGAGGGCGTTGACGTTGACGCCGCCGGGATGCAACTTGGCCCAGTCGAGGCGCGCGGCCACCACGCCCGGCGGCAGATGCGCGTTCAGCATCGCCGTGAGCTCAATTGTGCCGCGATGGTTCGAGACGCGTACCGGGTCGCCCTCAGCTACGCCGCGGGACTCGGCGTCGAGCGGATGGATTTCGAGTTTCTGGCTGGTGCGGGATTCCATCTTGCGGTGGCCCGGCAGATTGGCAAAAGTCGAGTTCATGTAGTTATCGTTTTTGCGGGCCAAAAGTTCCAGCGGATATTTTTTCGCGGCTTCGCTCCAGCGGGATTCGACCGGAGGGCAAAAGCCTGGAAGGCCGTCGAGGCCCGCTGCGGCCAGCGTCTCCGAGTAAAACTCGATTTTGCCGGAGGGTGTAGGCAGAGGGCCGGAAGTGTAGGGCAAAAACGGCTGCGATTCGGGCGCGCGATGAAACGCGAGTGGCACGTGGCCATCGCGCTCAAGGTCCTCGAAGGTGATGTGCTCCATGCCCGGGTTTGTGGAGCGGCCATCGGCGCCGATGGCCAGCGCCTGGCGGATCATCTCCTCGGGCGTGTCGCGGAAACACGGCTCGGTAAATCCCATGCGCTGGGAGAGATTGGAGAAGAGCCACACATTCGATCGCGCCTCGCCCAGCGGCTCGATGGCCTGCTTCGAGAGCTGCACATAGTAGTGGCCGTATGCGCCCTGCACGTCGGTGTGTTCGAGAAACGTGGTCGCGGGCAGAATGAAATCGGCGTAGTCGGTGGTGTCGGTGAAGAACTGCTCGTGCACGACGGTGAAGAGATCGTCGCGCAGGAGTCCGCGCCGGACTGCATTGTGATTCGGCGCTACTGCAGCGGGATTTGAGTTGTAGACAAAGAGGGCATGCACCGGCGGCCTGTCGTTGCTCCCTTGCTCTCCGTCTTGGCCCAGCTCCGTCAGCGCCTGGCCAAGCTCGGACATGTTGACGACGCGTGCCAGCCGCCCAATCGGCGAAGCCAGCGCCAGGTCGGGCCGCTCGAGGGCCTTCTTATCCCACGCGAATGCTCCCGATGTGGAAAGCTGCGCGCCGCCGCCGCGAACCTTCCACGCGCCGGTGAGCGCCGGCAGCATGGAGATGGCGCGCACCGCTGTGCCGCCGTTTTCGCATCGTTGCACGCCGTAATTCAGGCGCAGCGCCGTGGGCCGCGTTGTGGCATACTCGCGGGCCAGTTGCTCGATCTCGGCTGGCGTCATACCGGCCCACGCGGCGACGCGCTCTGGAGTGTACTCGCGCACGCGTTCGGCCAACTGCTCGAAACCGTGCGTCATGGCGGCGATGTACGCCCGATCTTCCAGGCCCTCGTCGAGGATCACGTGCATCAGGCCCAGCGCCAGGGCCACATCCGTGCCGGGACGGATGGCGATGTGCCAGTCGGCCACGGCTGCGGTGCGCGTGCGGTAGGGGTCGATGACGACGAGGCGCGCACCGTTGCGCCGGGCTTCTTCAACAAAAGGCCAGAGGTGAATGTTGTTGCCGTGAATGTTCGCGCCCCAGGCAAGAATCAGCTTGGCAAGGCGAAAATCCTCGGTGGGTGTGCCGAGTTTTTTGCCGTAGACGAGGTTCCACGCCTGGCCGCCCGCCTCGGCGCAAATGGTGCGGTCGAGCTGGCTTGCGCCCAGGCGATGAAAAAAGCGCCGATCCATCGAACCATAGCCGAGCACGCCGATGGTGCCCGCGTAGCTGTAGGGAAGGATGGATTCGGGACCGTAGCGATCGGCGATCTCCCCGAGCCGCGCGGCGATCGCGTCGAGCGCTTCATCCCAGCTCACGCGGTCGAATGCTTCGTGTTCATGCCCCTGGGGCCGTGGTCCTTTGGGTTCTCCCGGCTTGCGCTTCATTGGATAGAGAACGCGATCGGGCGCGTAGACACGATCCAAATACTTGGCCACCTTGCCGCATAGGAATCCTTGCGTGACCGGCTGCGACGGGTCGCCCTCGACTTTTACGGCGCGGCCTTCGTCGTTGACCGTCACCAGGACCGCGCACGAGTCGGGGCAATCGTGCGAGCAGACGGTGCGAACGATGCGGAGGTGCGGGGAAGCGGCAGGCGTGGCCATGAGGCCATTGTACGCTGAAACTAAAAGAAAGTATGATTGCATTGAGTGGCACTATATGCAAGTATGGTTGCATATGGTTCATAGGCGATTTTGG
>CAVXOO010000328.1:0-5499 GCA_963762945.1 uncultured Acidobacteriaceae bacterium
CGGACGACGGTGTATTCGGCCCAGTGCGCGGCCCAGTGGTCGGCGGCGGAAGGGCGCGCCAAAAACGCGCAGTGTCCGCCGTGGCGAGTTTCGACAAACTGTATGTGCGGGTTCGCGAGGATGAGCGCGCGGGTCTCGGGCGTGAGGCGGATGAAGGGATCGTCGGCGGCCGCGAGGATGAGCGTGGGCACGGCGATCTGGTCGACGACGCGGGCGCTGGCGGCGCGGTAGTAATAATCGTCGGCGGAGCGGAAGTCGCAATAAGTGGCAACGATCTTCTGATCGAACTCGCGAATGGAACGGATGGAGCCGATGCAATCTAATTGATAGATGTTGGGGAAGAGCTCGGCTTTGCGGCGCAGGCGGCGCACCAGGTTGCGCAGAAAATGCCACTCGTAGCCGCGGTTGATGGGCTCGTGAAGAGCGTCTGCGCCGGCGGCGAGATCGATGGCTGGGCATACGGTGGCTACAGCGGCAAGCGTTGCCTGCGCGCCCCACTCGCCGGCCAGCTTGAGCACCAGATTGCCGCCCATGGAGTAGCCGACGAGCGCGATGTGCCGGAGTGCGTAACGCGCGGCGAAGTGATCGACCACTGCGCCCACGTCCGCCGAGCGGCCGGAGTGATAGAGCGTGGGCGTGAGGCGATCGCTGCCGCCGCAGTTGCGCATGTTCATGCGGACGACGTTCATGCCGGCGGCGAAGGCGCGCATGGCGATGCCCTGAATGTAGCGGGAATCGGACGAGCCCTCGAGACCATGCACCAGCACCGCGGTAAGCCGCGCGGCGCGCTCCGGCTCAGGCTGCCAATGGCAATGGCATAGCACGCGGCTCCGATCAGAGGCATCGACTTCGACGGTTTCAGGCGTTGTGGGCAGGCGAAGCGCGGGCCGGGGAAGGAAGTTGCCGACGATGGTCTGCAGATGGCCGTTCGCGAGCCCGGGATAAGGCTCGAAGGGGGTGAGCCAGGCGGATGGTTCCGCGGAGGCAGGCGAGGAAGAGTCGATGGACGCTACGGAGGCAGGCGCGACGGACGCTGAATCGAGACCTTCGTGATCCATAGGCTCAGAATAGACGAATTCTGAATTCCGGACCGCTTTTCCACATTTGCAGGCAGCCGGGAGGAGGCTAGGGCAGTTTTATTTTGTGCCGGCCCACCCAATGGCCGGGGCGACCCTCGGAGATGCGGCTGAGCGCGGCCTCCACCCAAGGGTGGAGGAGAAGTCCAGGGAATTCAGAGAGATCGAGCCAGAAATCGGCCCGATTTGGACCCTCAGGGACAAGCCACGACACCCCGGCCAGGGCCGCGGCGAGCGCCCCTGGGTCCGGGCGGGTAGAGAGTAGGTATCTATGTGATAATAAACGCGATATTCGCTGAATAGCGGGACTGGGCAGGGCAAAATGTTGGCAAATATATCCGCTCACGGCGTGATTGATAAATAAATCGCTTTTCTATGGGGCAAATATGAATTTTTCGTGTTGACAGCCGTTCCTCAAGCGATTTATAGTTCGGCCCGCTGGTTATAACCAGTGTTTCACCAATTCTAAAGGCGTGCTCGGTGTGTGCAATTTGGCGCATTGGGTTCTGCCTAGGAGGCAACATGTTGCAAAGTAATTGGCGTTGGATCTCCTGGAAGACGGCTTGGCTGCCGTTGACCCTGGCGATTCTGTGCCTGTGCATTCCGTACGTTGGACATGCTCAGGTGACGGCCACGCTGTCCGGAACGGTCCAAGACTCGACCGGCGGCGTCATTCCAAACGCAAAGGTCTCACTGACCAACGAAGCGACGAAAGAGAGCCGCACCGAGACCACCAACGGTGCCGGTCTTTATGCGTTTCCATCGTTGGTGCCTGGAATTTACGACCTCAAAGCATCCGCAAAGGGCTTTGAGGCGAAGGTTGTCACCGGTATCGAACTGAACGCCGGCGACTCGAAAACGGTTCCCGCCCTGTCTCTTACGGTGGGCGCTGAATCAATGACCGTAACGGTCTCCGCTACGGAAGAGATGATTCCCGTCGAGAACGGCGCGCACACCGACGTTCTTACCTCTAAAGACATTGACACCCTGGCGCTCGAAGGCCGCGATACCTCCGAACTGCTCAGAGTCCTGCCCGGCACGGTTACTACATCGGGCGGCCTCACCCAGACCTCACCGACGTTCAGCGATCTTGCAGTCACGGTCGATGAGTCGGCTGTAGGCGACGGCATGTACACCAACGGATCGATCTACCGCGGCGGCACGTCCATCCTGGTCGACGGAGCAGAAACCATCGACATCGGCGACATGGCCTCCTCGCTCGTGGTCGTCCCACCTGAGATGACCTCGCAAGTCTCCGTGCAGTCCTCGAACATGACGGCCGACCAGCCCTTCGGGCCGGTTGTGGTTTCCACCCTCAGCAAATACGGTGGCGCCAGCTATCATGGCGAAGGCTATTTCGATGCACGCAACAACGTGTTGAACGCCAATGGCTGGCAACAAAAGGCCGGCAACCAACCGCTGGGCGCGCAGCACTACTACTATCCGGGCGGCAACTTTGGCGGTCCGGTTCCAGGAACGCACAAGCACCTGATGTTCTGGGGCGGCTACGAGAAGTGGCTGCAGAACCTGGGCACGGGCAGCATTGCGTCATCCTACATTCCCACCCCCGAGATGATGGCGGGCGACTTCTCGACGGACAATGCCGACAACACGAGCATTTGTACGCATGGATTCGCACAGGGCGCTCCTCAGGGTGCCAGTGGCGTCGGTAGTTGGTGCAATGACCTGGGCGGAACGATCTTTGCCAACGGAGCCACACATGCCAACGCAGCGGCATCGGCCACATTGCCCGGCCAAGGAAGTTACACCTCTGGCACTACAACCTACCTCACGGATAACGGCCAGAAGTTTCCTGCCGGGTTCATCGATCCAGGATCAGCAGCCCTGGCCAAGATCTGGCCCAAGGCGACGAGCGCCACTCCGTTGAGCGTTTGCGGCGGTTGCAACTACTACCAGCCGGTTCCGAACGTCCCAAATGGATGGATCTATCGTTTCCGCATCGACTATCAACTGGGCGACAACACGAAGATCTACGGCAGCATGGAGCAGGCCTTCGCTACCAACTTGGCCGGCAGCATCGGCGCTCACCTTTATTGGACGCCGGGCAACGCCATCCCGTATCCAGGCGGCGCAGAGATCGAGTCCGACAAGGGCAAGGTTCTGGCCGGTCACATCGTCCACAACTTCAACTCCACAACCACCAACGACTTCCTGGCTGCCTGGGCTTTTGGCAGCTATCCGTTCGTGACCCCGCAGCCTTCGGCGGCGTACAAGACCACGCTGGGCTACACCTATGGCAACGTCTTCAGCACTCCGACGTTGAACATTCCCGCGTATTCGAGCGCCGGAAGCCAGACCTTCCCGGACTTCTCGCAGGCTTCGATCTTCGAGAATCCTCCAGGGCAGTATGGCGTGAAGAAGGAAGCTCCACAATTCGGCGATACCCTGACCAAGGTATGGGGATCGCACACCATTAAGATCGGCGGATTCACGCAGACCACGGATAACTGGCAGAGCTCGTTCAGCTATTACCTGGACGGAAACCTCGGCTTCTACGCCGGGCAGAATCCGGACGCCTTTAGCGGGCTTCAGGAAGGCTCGCCGAACAATGCAGTTGCCCAATTCGTCATGGGCGTTGGCTCAAGCTACAGCCAGAACAGCGCAGCTCCTATTGGCGATGTGGCCGAGCTGAACACCGCTGGATTCTTCGACGACACCTTCAAGGCCAGCAAGAAACTGACTCTGGACCTTGGGCTCCGCCTGGAGCACGTGGGCCACTGGTACGATCGCGACAAGATTGGTCTTGCCGTGTTCTCCCCGAACAAGGTGCAGAATGACTACGAAGCGGGCGCGTATGCTCCCGGCTTCTCATGGCATGCAATCGACGCCGGTGTACCGCTCAGCGGCCAACCCAATCGTTTTGCCTATGCCGATCCTCGTTTCGGTATGTCCTACGACGTCTTCGGGCATGGCAACACCATCGTTCGCGGCGGCTGGGGCGTGTATCGCTTCGTAACCCAGGTCAATACCGTTGCCAATGGCGAGGCGCAGGGAACCGCGGCCTCAGTGTTGGGCTATGGCACGCCTGGTGGCACCGAAATCCAATTGCAGAACATTGGCAAACTGGCTTATGTTCCCTGCCCGAATCCGCTGAAGGGCACGCTCCCGTCTTCTTGCGGCCAGCAGGGCGGCCAAACCGGACTGGACGCGAGCAATTACGGCCAGCCCATGACCCAGGCCTACAACCTGACCATCGACCAGAAGTTGAAGTGGAACACGCAGATCGAGATTGCCTACGTCGGAAGCCAGAGCAGCCAGCTGGTGCAAATGGGCGAAAACATCTCGGCTAGCGACTTCAACGAGTTGGCCAACGTAAACAAGATGCCGAAGGGCGCATTGTTCACACCGTCTCCGGTTACCGGCAAACTCTCCACCAACCCGGAGAACGTCGGAAAGAACCCGACGGGTCTCGCCAGCGGCTCTCCGTCCTTTACTGCGACGGGGAACAACCTTTCCGATTGGCACCCCTACGGCTATGCCTATGGCACCAACTCGGTCGTGGTTGAGGAAAACACCGCGTTTGCCAACTACAACGGACTGCAGGTTTCCTGGATCAAGAGCACCGGGCACTTGACGTTCGACTTTAACGGAAGCTGGGCAAAGGCTCTGGGCACGACCCTGCAAGAAGACCCGTATAACGAGGGCGGAAACTATGGCCCGACGGCTCAGGACCGGCCCTTCGTTTTCAACTCCAGCTACACCTACAGCAGCGGCACGCTCCACCTGGACAACAATATCCTTAACCAGTTGGGCAGCGGCTGGACCGTCTCCGGCATCTCCACCTGGCAGGCAGGCGGGTACGTACCTGCTGAGCTGGGCAACGGTGTGCCGAGCTTCGGTTTGGGCATCCAGTACAAAACCAGCATGCCGGCCGACACAGGCGGCGCCTCCTGCACGCCGGGGCCCTGCAGCCTTTCGGCGGACACAGGCCTCAGCACTGGCATCGGGCGGCAGTCCTACTTCGGCACGGACGAGTCGGGACTCCCGATCATGCCCGTGTTGACCTGCAATCCCACCAAGGGTTTGGGCACACACCAGATCCTGAACGGCGCCACGGCGCGGGGAGGTTAATTGTCTCCGGGCCGCTGGTCGAGGAGTCCGCTTCGACGCCCACATACTCGCTCACATTGGGAATTGTGGAGCTGGAGGCTCCCGTGAAGAACCATAGAGTCTCCGCTTTGCAGCGCGGCGGAGGGAAGGGCCTGTATATTCGGTCAATGCGCCAAGGCCAGAGCCGAGTCCCAACCCATCTCCGGGGGTGGGGGTTTGGTAATGGACCGATGTCGATGAAACTGAAAACCCGGAGGGGATATTGTTGATGGTGAGCGTTTGAGGCGCCGTCAAATCGCTGGCCTCAAAAACGAGCGTGTTTCCGCCATTCAGAGCGCCGGGAATCGTCTGG
>CAVXOO010000329.1:0-7421 GCA_963762945.1 uncultured Acidobacteriaceae bacterium
CTACTATTGCTCTTGTGTGGCGAGGACTTCACGGCGCGTCCCACAATCTCTTCCGAGTGGCCCAGCCCGTAGACGGCCGCAGTGTCGATCCAGTTGACGCCCAGCTCGAGCGCGCGATGAATGGAGGCGATGGAGTCGTTATCGTCCTGGGGACCCCAGGCGAATTGCCAGTCGCCTCCGCCGATGGCCCATGCGCCAAAGCCGATCGGGGTAAGTTTGAGGTCGGAGTTGCCGAGGGTGCGGAGAGCGCCGGAGGCCTGGGTTGTCATGAGTTGAGCATAGACAACCGCCCGGCCTTATTGCCAGAACTTTGGGGATTCAAGCCGATGCCGCCGATTACCGCGAAGATTTACGCGCTATGCAGCGCATCCTCGGCCCACTGCAGCGCTTCTTCGTAGCTCACCAGCAGATCGCCGGTGTTCAGCCCATACTTCTCCACGATCGCGTCGCAGGCCAGCCAGTCGCCCTTCTCGTGGTTTTCCAGCCAACTGAGCAGGCAGCGATCGCGCCCGTTCTCGCCCTCCAATGCGCGCCGGATCTCGTCGCGCAGCGGCAGCAACGGCGTCAGCTCGTGAATGGGAATGCGCAGCATCGCGGGCAGCAGACTCATCATCCCCAGCAGATACTGCTCGGAGTGGCTCAGCCCGCAAAACAGCGAGGCCAACTCGCAAAAGCGTGCCCGTACAAACGCCATGCGCAGCAATTCGATGGTCTGGCCCGCGTTGAGTTCGCTGGTAATGGCCAGCGTCGCCATGCGGCGGAAGGCATCTTCGCCGACCGCGATCAACGCCGCGTGGACCGATTGCACCTCCTGCCGCATGGCGCAAACCGGCGAGTTGATAAGGCGCAGCAGGCGATAGGTGAGGGAGGGATCGCGTTTCACCAGTCCAGCCAGTTCGTTGACATCCATGGTTTCGTTCTGCAACAAGCGCAGGATCTCGATGTGCAGAAGCCGGTTGGCGGGAACCTTGTGGTTGGTCAACAGAACGGGCCGGCAGAAGAAGTAGCCCTGCATCAGCGTGAAGCCCTCGTCGCGGGCCCGCTGGTATTCCTCCTGGGTTTCGATCTTCTCGGCAATCAGCGCCACGGTCACGCCTTTCAGACGATTGAGCAGCTCGCGCCGCTCCTTCTCGTCCGAGAGGGCAAAATCCACCTTGATGTAGTCGGCGATCTCGATCAGAGGTTCGAAGCCGGGCTTCCAGGTAAAGTCGTCAAGCGCCAGGCGGAAGCCGATGGCTTTCAGATGCTGGCATGCGGAGACCAATTCCGGTGTGGGATCGATCGTCTCCAGAATCTCCAGAATCGTCATTCCCGCGGGCAGCGCCTGCACCAATCGGCCGGTCAGCGCCTCTTCCGTGCAGTTGATGAACGCAGGCAGGTTGCCCGTCAGCCTGCCCAGCCCGAAAAGCACCGTGTTGTCGATCATGGTGCGGGTGGCCAGGTTGCCATCTCCGCTGAACATCGCCTGGGGTCCGTTGCGAAACAGCAGTTCGTACCCGTGCACCTTGCCGTGCAGGTCCAGGATGGGCTGCCGTGCCAGATAACGCAACCCGATCGCCAGATCGTGCTCTGGCACAGCGCTGGCGTGTGTATCGACGGGAGCCGGCATGCGCGCCCCTCCAAGACTGTCTATCGGCAAGCCGCCAGACCTCTTGAAGGGTTGTGTGGAAATACATCACCGCCGGGTAACTGGCTGGCTGTGGCTGGGTCTTCTCCCTCAATGCGAGGTGCCGGTTAGATCTTGTCCGGGAACTCGCCGTCTTGAAAAGGCAGGGCTAACCCTTTCTAACTCCGCTAACTCCGCCAGCCCCGCTAACTCCGCGGTTCCGTCCTAGCCTCCCATAAACATGCCGCCGTTCACGTCCAGCACGTGACCGGTAATGTAAGACGCCGCATCCGAGGCCAGGAATTTCACCGCCTGGGCCACATCTTTGGGTGTGCCGCGCCGCCCCAGGGGAACCGTGGCCAGCATGGCCTTCGACACTTCCTCGCTCAGCACCGCCGTCATGGGAGTTTCAATAAATCCCGGCGCAACCGCGTTTACCGTAATGCCCCGCGACGCTACTTCGCGCGCCAGGGAGCGCGTCAGGCCAATTAGTCCCGCCTTCGACGCAGCATAGTTCACCTGTCCCGCCTGGCCTGCGCGGCCAACCACGCTGGCGATGTTCACAATGCGTCCCCAGCGGTTTTTGAGCATGGGGCTCAGCAGCGCCTGCGTCAGCAGAAAAGCTCCCGTCAGGTTGATGCCGATCACCAGGTTCCAGTCCGCGGGCTTCATGCGCAGCATCAGGTTGTCGCGCGTAATGCCGGCGTTGTTCACAATAATCTCGACCTTGCCGAACTTCTCCAGAATCGCCTTGGCCCCGGCTTCGATCGACTCCTGGCTGGCGACGTTCACTGTGAAGGCCGCGGCGTTCGTTCCTTGGGCTTTCATTTCGGCTACGGTCTCGGCCAGCTTGGCCTCGTTCACATCGGCCAGTACGATCGTCGCGCCCGCCGCCGCCAACTCCTCGGCAATGGCGCGCCCAATGCCCTGCGCCCCGCCGGTTACCAGCGCAATTCTACCCTCTAAATCGCCCATCTCTTTTTCTGTTGACCTCTGTGCGCTCGCAAGATCGATCTCGCGAGCCGCGCCTTTCCAGGGCTGATTATAAGGGAGCGAGGGAGCAAGGGAGCGAGCCAGCCGGACGCTGAGGGCCTAACCTTCCACCCTTCGTGCAGAAAGCGCGAAAAGGCCGGGACGCGGAAGCATTTGCGCGTTCGCAACAAACACTTGAGAGCTGAAAGCCGATGGCCGTTTTCTTGCTCCCTTGCTCCCTCGCTCCCTGTCTTTCTTACGTCGGTGTCGCCGCCACCGTCACCGGTCGCGGAGCGAGCACGGGGAGCAACAGCTCTGCCGGCCACACGTACACCGCCAGACGCCGTGAGTAGTGCAGCACCGGCTCCATTCTCGGCAACGTGATGCCCACCGCCGCGGCCAGATCGTTGCGCTCGATCTCCGCCTCGGCATCTTCGAGCGGCCAGGGCACATGGTGCAGGTTGGCGCGGATCGGCTGCCCCGCGCGGTTCGAGCTGAACAGGCAACTGCGCTCGGAAAAGAAGAATTCGAACGATCCCGGCCGGTTCTCCGCGGTTCGGCTGGTCGGTCCCAGTCCCCGGTACCGCGCCCTGAAAATCGCTTTGTGCCGCGCGAACCGCCGCCGACTGTAAAACGCGAACTCCCGTTCCGCGCGCGGCTCCATGTGCATCTCCGCCAGCCTGTAGGGCAGGTGGTAGACGGCATGCGCCAGCGTCACCGCAATCAGGTTGCTGCAGTCGACGGAAAAAAGATAGATGCCCGGCGTGCGCGTATACCGGTCGCGCACATAGGTGCGCAAACTCAGGTCGGGAAAGTTGCGCAGTCCCGGAACCGGCGGTACGGCGCGGATTTTGATGCGATCCAGCCAGAAAGGCACTGCGCCCAGCCATGCCGATCCCTGAAACGAATCGACCTCCAGCCACTCCGGCAGCAACGCCTCCATCAACGTGGCGGGAATCGGCCAGTGGGCAAAAAGAAGATCGTTCCAGCGCTGGGTCATGGCCCAGCGCCCCGCCGGCAAAGGCCGCGGCTTGTGCGACGTCCGCACCAAATATTCCCGCACTTCGAACTCCCGCGCCAGAAAATCTTTGCCCGGCGCCTACGTGCTTGCCTCGGGGGATTGCGCTCTTCAGGCGCTTCGCCCGTTGGTCAACTTCCGATCAATTTCAGTTCCACTTCCTGTCTGGGGGTGCAAAACCCATCGCGCATGATACCTCTTCGCCGGTCGCCGCCAGTCTAGCTCCGCTATCCCCGCTAACGCCGCCAGCTCCGCCGCTCTTACGGTGCAAAACCCATCGCGCACGGACTATCCCTCATGCCGTATTCTGTCCGCGAGACAATACATATGTCCAGTGAATCTTTTTGCCCTCCCGGCGCCCGCACCCAAACCGAGGTTTTTGCCGTCCATGGCGCCGATCCCGAGATCCTTGCCTTCGCCATGGCCAAGTACTCCCGCTCCAGGCTCTCCATGCGCGAATCCCTGGCCGAAATCAGCTCCCAGCGCGCCGAGCAGTTCCTGAACACATTCTATTTCCAATACGGCCATCGCTCCATCGCCGACCTGGCGCACATCGCCTTCGCCATCGAGCGGCTTAGCCTGCTGGCCGCCGTGGTTCTGGTCAACGAGGCCCGCTGGGACGGCCAGGAACGGTCAACTCGCTATCAAAATTTCCTCGAATCCGGCTGGTTTTTCCCTGGATTTGGAGAGGATTCTGCCTCGGCAGCCCTCTACGCCAAAACCATTGAGACACTTTTTGCCACCTATCAGCGGGTCTCCGCCGCGGTTTTTGAACTTCTCCGCGCGCGCGTCGCCCGTCCCGATTCCCTCAAACCCGAGGCCTACGAGCGCACCCTCCGCGCCCGAGCCTTCGACGTGGCCCGCTACCTGCTGCCGCTGGCCACCAACACTTCGCTCGGCCAGATCGTCAGCGCCCGCACTCTCGAAACCCAGGTCTCGCGCCTGCTCTCTCACCCCGCCGCCGAGGTGCGCCTGCTGGGCGAAAAGCTTCGCGATGCCGCCATCGGCCCCGCCTGGAACCTGAACGGCAAGACCGCCCAGGCCTTTGTCGACAAACTCGCCGCAGCGGAAGAGCAGGTGTCAGGTGTCAGGGGTCAGGGGTCAGAGGCGGTCGCGAAAGGGCACGAGTTTGGAACTGCCGAAGATAGTGCAGGAGAAGCCGCGAAAGGGCACGACTTCAGTCGTGCCGGAAATGCCGAAAAAAACGAAGGGGCTTTAGCCCCTGAAGGAAGTTTTTCTTCGTTAGCCGCCGAAGCCGCCGCCCTCTTCACCCGCGAGGTCCGCACCGCGCCCACCCTCGTCAAATACGCGCAACCGAACCCGTATTTGATCGAATCCAAGGCCGAATTGGCTCAAGCAGCCGCCGAACTCCTCGCCAACTTAAACATTGCCGCGGCTCCAATTGTTGATTTGGTCGAGCGCACCGAGTCCCTCGAAGTCGAGCTCGCCTCGACCCTCCTCTATTCCGCCAGCCACCACCCCTACCGTCAGATCCGCGACCTCGTCTCCTCGTTCTCCTCCGCCCGCGTCAACGAGATCGTCGAGTTGGGATTGAAGTACCGCGGCCGCCACGACGAAGCCCTCCGCGCCTTCCACGCCGGCGCAGCGCTGCGCTTCGACATCCTGATGGACATCGGTGGCTTCCGCGATATGCACCGCCATCGCCGCTGCACGCAAATCATTCAGGGATTCACCTGGCAGCACGGCTACGAAACACCGGGCGCGGCCGACCTGCCCGCCGAAAAAGATTTCGAAATTCTGGCCGAAGCCGGTGTCCTGGCTGAATACCGCTCGGCCATCGAATCCGCTCACGCCGCCGCTGCCCAGATCGCCGCCGGCCCCGCGCCCGAGGCCGCGCAATCTGCACAGTATTTGCTGCCGCTCGCGACGCGCATCCGCGCGCTCTTCAAAATGGATTTCGCCGAAGCCCAGTACATCACCGAGTTGCGCTCCGCCCCCGCCGGCCACTTCAGCTATCGCCGCGTCGCTTGGGAGATGTACAAAGCGCTCGAGCGCCAGCACCCGGATCTAGCCCGTCACATCCGCGTAACCGACTTCACGCAACCGATCGACCTCTTCCAAAGATAGGGAGTAGGGAATAGCCAATAGGGAGTAGAAAGGCGCTTTTCCCACTTTTCCGATCATCGCGACAACCGCGAAGAGGATGGCAAAGTGCGAGCCTGCTGCTGGCTTGCTAACTTGCTGACCCGGAGGTTTTCTACTCCCTATTGGCTATTCCCTACTCCCTGCTTTTTACCACCCCATCTGCCGCATCCGCTCGAGAATGATCTCGCTGTAGTGATCCATGCGCTCGGGCCGGCGTTTTAAGGGCAGGGGCAGCACCGCCGCGAGCCGCGCCGACTGGTCCCGGCCGAGCTTCCTGGCTGGGATCCCGTAGTCCGCGTGGCTCGCCGCCTCCACACCGTAAACCCCCGGTCCCCACTCCACCACGTTCAGATAAAGCTCCAGAATCCGCTGCTTGCCCAGCACGAATTCGGCTACAGGCACCAGCGTGAACTCCGCGCCCTTGCGCAGATACGACCGGCTGGTTCCGAAGAACAGGTTCTTCACCAGCTGCTGCGTAATAGTTGACCCGCCGCGAAGCCGGTGACCGCCCTCCATATCTTCGTCGGCGGCAATCTCCATGGCGTGCCAGTCGAAACCGTGGTGCTGGTAGAAGCGCGCGTCCTCGGCGGCGACGACGGCGTGCTGCATCTCGGGCGAGATCTGGCTCAGTGGCACAAACTGGTAGCGTTTGCGATAGGGTTTGGAGTGAATCCAGGCCTCGACGCGGCGCTCCATCTGCACCGCGGTGGTCGGCGGATCGATCCACTTAAGCGCCACGAGACTCAGAGCGCCCAGCAGCCACAATCCGGCCACACCAATCCCAAGCCATTTGAGAATGGATCGGTAATTCGCCTCTTGCAGCAGGGACTTGGCGCGCGCGGCTATTTTTTCCATCACACTTCAGAATACGATTCGCGACCGGAAGCCGCCTCTTTGCGCGCGGAATTCGCCTGGATTTCCCGTGCCGGGAATGATATGGATCGCGAATATTATCTGAAACATAGACCGCTTGACACCGTGGCTGGCGCGCGCGGGATCTCGCCATGAAAGTGCATTTGGGTGTAAGATTTATTCACGTGGAGGGCGAGACCATGTATAGAGATCACACCAACGACGAGTTCGAAGGCTAAGATTAAGGATCGACCAGCTTCGCCGTAATCGCATACTGGTTTGTTCCCGGCGGCGCGTGTTCAATCAGGCAGACGAATCCATCCCAGCCCAGGTTGGGATGTTTCTGTTTCTGGACCTTGCCTCCGTAGTCGGGTCCGGTCCGTTCCCACTCGAGATTCTTTCCGGTGCCTTTTTCCAGATAAACCTCGATGCGAATCGAGTCAATCTCCGTCACCGAAGAGAGCGATAGCGAACACTCCTCTTCGCCGGTTTCGCCCAGCTTCTTCATATAGCGTGGCCATTTGAAGGAGAGCAGAACCTTCCTTGCCGCGCTGCCGGGCTCAAGCTGGGGCAGGAAATAAAAGGTGACCCGTTTATCTCGCGGTTCGTTTTTGGTCGGTAAATACACGATCTCGCCGAAGCCGCTGGTTTCCCTCGCCTTGAAGTCGATATCGTCCAGGTACTCCGCTTCGTCCGCGTAGTCGGTCGGGCTGTTCGAGAGATTCCAGTAGTGAATGGTCTCGTTGACCGCTCGAATCTCATACTCTCGCGTAACTTCGGTCGTAAAATCCTTCTCAATCAAATAGACCGCGCGGACGCTTTTGATGGCCTTTTGCGGGCGCATCTGGGGAGGATGCTGGCGATCCC
>CAVXOO010000330.1:0-4250 GCA_963762945.1 uncultured Acidobacteriaceae bacterium
GCCCGCTGCACCCCGTGCAAGCATACGCCGCGCTCGCCTTTCTCGCCCTTGCCTTGCTGCTTCTGGTCTGGCTGCCGGCCGAGCGCCGCTCGGGCGACGTCGCCGGGTTGGGCCTGATGGGCGCAGGCATCGTCCTCTACATCACCGAGCTCTGGCGCGATCCCGAAGGCCGCGGCTCGATCTTCCACGGCGCACTCGACGGGCCGCAGATCGCCGCCATTCTGCTCGTGCTCGCTGCAGCCTTCCTGCTCTGCGAGCGCAAAACCTCGCATCCATCTGCAAACCAAGCCTCGCCCGCCGCCGCGCATCCGGACTCGGCACCGGGCTCAACACCGGGCCCGGCATGAGCGCCGCTCGCGAAATCCTAGTACCCGCCGAGGCCCGCGGCCAACGTCTCGATCATTTTGCGGCTACGCAACTCGAAGGCGTGAGCCGTTCGCGCGTGCAACTGCTCATCGACCAGGGCGATCTCAAGGTCGACGGCCATCCGCAAAAAGCTTCCTTCAAGCTGCGTGGCGGCGAGCAAATCTCCATCACCGGCGAGCCGCATCCTGCGCCGCTCAAAGCCGTCCCGGAAGCGATCCTCCTCGACGTAGTGTACGAGGACGACGATCTCGCCGTCGTCAACAAGCCCGCGGGCATGATGGTGCACGCCGGATCGGGAGCGAACGACGATGCGCGCAGCCGCGGAACCCTTGTCAATGCCCTCCTGCATCGCTTCCAGACGCTCTCTTCGACCGGCGGCGAGCTGCGCCCCGGCATCGTGCACCGGCTCGACAAGCAAACCAGTGGATTGATCGTCGTGGCCAAAAACGACCGCGCCCACGCGGCTCTCGGCGCCATGTTTGCCTCGCGCCGCGTGGAAAAAACCTACATCGCGCTGGTGCATGGCGCGATCGAGCGCGAAAAAGGCACCATCAACGCCGCGGTCAGCCGCGATCCGGTGCGGCGTACGCGCATGACCACGCGGCCCAGCGAACATGCGCGCTCCGCAATCTCGCATTATCAGGTGCTACGCCGCCTGGAGACGCGCTTCGGCAAGTTCACCCTCGTCAGCGTGCGCATTGAGACCGGCCGCACCCACCAGATTCGCGTGCATATGGCGTCGATTGGGCATCCCGTTGTCGGCGACACGCTTTATGGCAGCCCGGCGCTGCTGAAAGACCAGCAGACGGCGTCTTCGCGGACCACGAAGGGAAGATCCGAGCCCGAATCCCTCCGCCTGGGCCGCAACTTTCTCCACGCCGCCCAGCTCGAACTCGCGCATCCCATCACCGGCAAGCCGCTCCAGCTCGCAGCGCCGTTGCCCACTGAGCTCGAAGACCTCCTCGGCCGTCTCCTATCCATTTAAAGCCGAAATCTGACGGCTAAATCGCGAACCTGGTCATCGTGCCTTGACCAACTGAGAACACCCCACAAAGACGGGTTCCCCAAGGCGACTGTGGCATTGTTAGAATAGTGTGGTTATGGACCAGTATCATTTCTCCTCAGCGGCAGACCGCTGCCCGCCGGGCTCACGTATTCTCCCCATCGCGCTTGCGGCTCTGTTTCTCGCCGCGGCTTCTATCGTCAGCCTCTCCGCGCAAACTCCCAGCGGACAAACCGCGCCCCCCGCAACCGCGACACCGGCCCCAGCCGCTGCCGCAAGCCCGGCACAGCCGCCCCAAACCGCTCCGCAGGGCGCGCAACCGCCGCCGGCCGATCAAGGCACACAGGCCGACGTGGGAGCGCCGACCTTTCGCCAGCCCGTCAATGAAGTCAGCCTGATCTTTACCGTCACAGACCGGCATGGGCACTACATATCCAACCTGAATCAGAGCGACTTTGCCCTGCTCGACGACCAGAAAGCTCCTTCGAAGGTCAACTCCTTCCATCAGCAGATCAATCTGCCGCTGCGTGTGGGCATTGTCATCGACGCCAGCAGTTCCATCCGTTCCCGCTTCCAGTTCGAACAGCAATCGGCCACCGAATTCCTGCTGCAGGTGCTGCGGGCCAAAAACGATCGCGCCTTTGTCATGGGTTTCGACGTCACCCCCAATGTGACCACCAACTGGACCAACGACCAGGACGCCCTGGAAATGGGAATCAATAAGCTCAGTCCTGGCGGCGGCACGGCCCTCTTTGACGCCGTCTATGTTGCCTGCCGCGACAAGCTTCTCACCGAGCGCGGGCCGGAACCCTTCCGAAAAGCCATCATCCTAATCTCCGACGGCAACGACAACGTCAGCCGCGTGTACCTGCCGGAAGCCATCAAGGAGTGCCAGCGCGCCGAGACCATCATCTACGCCATCAGCACCAATTGGACGCCCAGCCGCGGCGAGGGCGACAAGGTTCTGCAACGGCTGGCGGAGGAGACCGGCGGCGAAGTTTTCTTCCCTCCCTCGGTAGTCGATATGGCCACCAGCTTCAAAGACATTGAAGAGGAGCTGCGCAGCCAGTACGCGCTCGTCTATACCCCTGCCGACTTCAAAATGGACGGCTCATTCCGCAGCATCTATCTCTATTGCTTCGATCGCCGCTACACCGTGCGCGCCAAGAAAGGCTACTTTGCGCCGCGTGAGTAACGTCACCGCCGGCAATACCCGGCAGTGATTGGACTTGTTTGAGAGGAGCGCAGCGCGGGCTGCGCTCTTTCTGTTTCCGTGCAAAATCCCTCCGCATCTCCCGCACGATAGCCCCTTCGGTGACCCGATAAGTGTCCCGATTCAGAACGATGCTCCGCCGCTTTGTTCCCTTCTGAACCACTCCCGGATTCCTCAGCCGAGAAACTAATCCATTTCCCCATTCGCACGATGAAATAAACGTGGAGCTTCTTAGGAAGGTCGAGGTGCCTTCCAGTGCGCTCGGGAAACTTGTATCTGCATTCGCGCGGGAGGGCGATGAATACGGTTGACATCGATCGTGCGCCACGGAGCCTTTACGGTGTGGGGGATTTTTGATGATCCGGCAGGCTATTTCGTGCGATATTTGCGCCGCGGAAAAACGGCAGACTAACCATTGGTTTGTCGCTTACGAGCAGGGCGGAGAACTGCGCGTAAGCGGATGGACCTCGCGGCACAGGTTGCGCCAGGACTCCAAGCACCTCTGCGGGCAAACCTGCCTGCACAAACTGGTCAACGAGTTCATGGCCAAATCCATTGCCCGGCGCTCGCAACGGAACGAAGAAACCATTGAAGCTGAAGCGGAGCCGCTCGAGCTGACCGACACCAGCCTGGCCAATGTCGCCGTCGTGGCCCCTGCAAAGGCCGTCAGATCCATAGCTGCGCGCGCGTCGCGAAATGCAGAGGCCGTCGAAGTTGAAGCCGAGCCGCCCGCACCGACCGATACCAGCCTGACAAATGTCGTCGCCGCGCCTGCGGAGATGGAATCCTCTGCGCGTCTGCTGCCGCCTCCTGAACAGGCGCCTCCCAAGCCGCTCCATCGCCCGTTGCCGGAGATCGTGACCATGCCGTCGCGGCCCTATCCCAAAGACGCTCCGCCACTGCCCGCCGATACCTTGCGCTACGCATCGCGCCGCTGGCACGCCGAAGCCTGGGAGCGAGAGCGCGAACGCGAACTCCGCGCCATCGAAAATCATCCTGAAATTGCCGCGCGCCGCCGCAATAGCGCGTAAATCCAATCAACGAAAGAAACCTGATCGTCGAAAGAAACTTGTATGTGGTTCGACCTGATTTTGATCTTTGTTGCCCTGGTTCCTCTGTTGCTCACGAGGCCGGCTCGCACTCCTAGCCTGCCTCCCGCCGCGCACTGAGCATCGAAGGCAATGAACTATCGATCCGGCGCTCAAGAATAGACTTGGGTGCCCCACCCTTTCCGCGCTTTCTTGCGGAAAGGGTGGGAAAGCACAGCCCCACGCAATCGGGCCGGATCAATCATCGGTCGGCGCTTGCCCCGCAACCAGTGCCAGCAGTCCCGCCTCGTCCAGCACCGGTACATTAAGCTCCCGCGCCTTGTCGAGCTTCGACCCCGCCTCTTCGCCCGCCACCACGTAACTGGTCTTCTTGCTCACCGAGCCCGCGGTTTTGCCGCCCGCACTCTCAATCTTCTCCTTCGCCTCGTCGCGCGTCATCGTCGGCAGCGTGCCTGTCAAAACAAACGTCAGGCCCGCAAGCTGCGTGCTGCGCTGTCTCTTCTCAGCCGTCATTTCAACGCCTGCTCGTTTCAGGCTCTCCACCAGCGTGCGATTCGCCGGTTGCGCGAAAAACTCAAGAATTGCCTGCGAAATGCGCGGCCCCACCTAGCAATATGGT
>CAVXOO010000331.1:0-16179 GCA_963762945.1 uncultured Acidobacteriaceae bacterium
GGACTCGCCTTCGGCAGTTTTCTTAACGTTTGCGCCACACGTTGGCCTGCATGCGAGAGCGTCGTCAAGGGCCGCTCGCATTGCCGCAGTTGCGGACGAACGCTCGCGTGGTGGGAGAACATTCCCCTCGCGAGTTGGCTTGCCCTCCGTGGTCGCTGCCGCACTTGCAAATCGGCCATCGGCTGGCGCTATCCGGTGGTGGAGCTGGCTGTCGGAGCACTGTGGGCGCTGGTATGCTGGCGCGTGCTTGCGGGAGCAGCCGATCTGGCCCTGCCCCTCGACATTCTCGTCTATCAACTCTCCGTGGCCGCCGGGCTCATGATTTTTCTCTGGCTGCTGGTCGCGCTCGCTGTCTTTGACGCAGAGAATCTTTGGCTGCCCGACCGGTTTGTATGGCCCGGAATCATCCTCGGCATTCTCACCACAATCGTCTGGTGGGCGATCGCAACTGACCTCGACAAGACCTACTCCGGCGAAATTCCCCTCTCTGCCCTGCCGATGACGATGTCGATGGAGTGGGTGATGAAACTGGGGTACTTTCTTGAAGCCATCCAATTCCCAGGAATCAGTAATCCTCTTGTCGGTTTGCTGGTCCTCGTCGCCGGCCCCATTCTCGCTGCCGCGCCGATCCTCCTCATTCGCTGGGTCTATTGGCTGGTTCGCCGCCGCGAAGGCCTGGGCCTGGGCGACGCCAAGCTGCTGGCCATGCTGGCGGCCTGGCTGGGACTGGATGGCGCGATGCTGGCTTTCTCCATCGGCTGCATTCTGGGTGCGATCGCCGCGCTGGTTTTCCTCGCAGTTCCCTCATCGCGTAGGGACGAACCGAACTGGACGCAAAGAAAGCTTCCCTTCGGAACCTTCCTTTGCCTGGGCGCAATCGTCAGCGTCTTCTGGGGCGGGCAGTTGATCGCTCTCTACGAGCATTGGGCCGGTTTCTGAACCGGAAACAGGGCTGCTCCGCGATAGCATCAGCAATGAATGCGAGCTGAGCGAAATGCGGTTCACGCAGCGTGGCATCGGCTGCTAGAGTTGTACTCCAGCGTACGAGGACTTCACATGTTTCGACTTATTCTCTTGGCCATCGCCATTTCGGTAGCCGTGCCAGCGGTCAGTCAGACCGCGAACAATGCGTCCATTGGGGTGGTAGAGATTGCGCCTTTGTTTTACCAGCGGTTTGCCTGTACGGAGCATGTGAACGGCGAGCTGCGCGACCTCGGCGACGCACTGGGGTCAGATTGCCTTGTGGTGGGCGGCTTGGGATCGCCCAATGGGTTCATGCGTTTCTACAAAACGGATGGGGCGAAAAACGAAAACTGGTATGGCTGGCACGTTGAGGTCCACGCTCCCTTCGATGGAGTTGTCCTTGAGGTCGCGGCCAATCGCGTAACCAACACCCCAGGTAAGCCGGGCACGCCTCCTCCGGGTTACGTCAAATTCAAACGAGCGGACGGACTCGTGGTGGTTTACGCCCATCTCGACGACATCAGGGTCCATCCGGGCGATCGCGTCCGTGTGGGACAAGTCGTGGCACTGGACGGGAACAACGGATCGGCGAGGAATCCGCATGTGCACGTCGGCGCATATCTTGGCAACGAGCCACTGCAAATTCGCTGGGACCTTGCTGCGGAGGGCCGGATTCAGACGCTGGCTCATCCCCGGCAATAGCTCCACTGCTGACCGGGCTGGAATTCTCTGAAACGACTGGTTTCGTGACGGCTATTGCGGCGACGCTGAGGGTTGCGCAGCCTGCGGGGGCTTGGCGTTTGCGATCTGCGGATCTTCGAGCGCCTTTTTCGCTTCCTTCGCGTGGCGGCTACCGGGATCGTACTCCATCACCTTCTGATAGTTAGCACGGGCCTCGGCAAACTGGCCCATGTGCCGCTCGGCCTCGGCCAATCCCCAATACACATCGGGATTGTCTGGATCGAGCACCAGCGCCGACTGGAAGCGCGAGAGTGCGGCCCTCCAGTCCTTGTTGTCGAGATAATACTTGCCGACGTTCTCGTCTTCGGCCGCGGTCTCATGGTGTTCGGGCTCGATCTGCTGACCCTTGCGATTGTGTTTTCCCGGTTGCGTTTCGTCGTCGTCGGCATCGGGAAGCAGGCCGCTCATTCCGGAGAGGCTTGAGCTCGAACTCTGCTGCTGATTCTCCGCCGCGGCCCCCGCATCTTCCGGACTGCGCACCGGATCGGCATCGCTGGCAGGCATGGGAATGCGCCCAGCTCCGGTCGCGTCGCTCTCGCCGGGTATCAAGCCTGGCACGTTGCGCATCTGCACTACGGGAACGCCGCTGGTGTCCTCAGGAAATGGATTCTGATTGCTCTGTTGCTCGGTTCGGGCCGGCGGTTGAGTGGCGGGAGTGTTCTGAGAGCCTGCAGCCGGTTGGCTCTGGCCCGCGCCCGAGCCGTTGCCGCCGCCCTGGGCCTGCGCGCCAAGCCGCGGTCCGCCCCACAGGAGGCAGACCAACACCAGCGCAAAGCCAGACCACGGTTTCATCGCAAATCCCCACTCTCTTAGACGCATCTCAGCCCGCGCAGGGATGCCGGTCCCATGGAACGCAGCGTAACCCGGCGCATACACGTCAAGCATCGCACATCGGAATAAGCGAAATACGGTCTCAGTCTTGGGGACGCCGGCCTAACAGGCTCTTTGCCGCGTCTTCCGATAAAAAGCCGCTAGAACTCCTAGACCGGTAACCAGCAGCAGCAGAGAGGACGGTTCTGGCGTCGCCGTGACCGCCATGAACCTCGCGCCGCCCTCGTAGGGTGCCCAGGAAGCCGTGTCCTCCCGGAATGTCCCCGTACCTCCCGCGCCGTTGTCGCTATACGTGCCGTTCGATTGCGAGTTTAAATAGGTCGGGCCCGTGCTTCCCACCGATGTTCCCGTGATTGGCAGCGCAAAATTCAAACTGTCATATGGCCCAGGCACGCCCGTCGGGTCCGGCCCATAGTCAGTCGTGTTGTACTCCACGCTGTAGATAACCTGGCTGGGCACGGTGACTCCGGTCAGATTGAACGCCACCTCGGACAACGACCCGTGATAGCAGGCGCCGCCTACCATGTACCCCTGAACGCCGGCGGGGTCCGCGCTGGGACAGCCAGAGCTAGGCTCCGGCCGCCAGGGAATAAACGCGTCCACCGTCTCGCTGGCAATCAGCACGCCCACGCTATCTCCCGTGCCCACGTTGTAGAGATTCAGAGTCAGCGGTTCAAAGAACCCGGCGGTCGTAATCGTCGTGCCGTTGATGTCGGCGGCCCACTGCGACTCATACGTCCAGTCGCTCATCACGATGGTTGCGCTTTCCAGGTTGTAGCTCGATCCACTGCCAGCAAATTGGATCAACTGGCCAAACTCGCTCATCGATGTCGCTTCAAAGCCTTCCGAAGGGACATTGAGCGGAAGCTGATTGGGGATGGTGCTGTAAACGACGATTCCGTCGGCTCGAAGAATCGATGAAAACGCGCAGAGAACTGCCGCAATCGACAGAGTTTTGATGTACGGATTCATTCCATAACTCTCGTGAATCGGTTCTGCCGGCGGCCGAATCCGCCAGCGTAAAGGGAATAGTATTAACAATTATTAATCATCTACCGCGCAGGCTCTATGCAACTTTCGTGGGCCTGGAATCAGCCGATTGCGACGCATGATTCAACAAGAACATGCAACTTTTCTCCTCTTTCCGGGATGTTTCTTCCCCATACAAGGCGAGGAATTCAAGTCCATTGAAGAGCGCGGCGGGCCTTGGTACCTTCTAACCGCAGGCATCGGATCTACCGCAGGGAGATTGGACCTACCGCAGGGCGATTATGGAGAGCGAACTAGCCCGGAAAAAGCAGCGCTCGAATCAGAGTGCCGCTCGCATTTTCCACGCGCCGCCTCCCTGCCCCCGGAACGATAGAATCAGAACGATAGAATCAGAGCGATAGAGACTGTGGGGGGGTGTCAGCCTTCCAGCAGCCGTTTGAGGAGCTTCATTCGCATGGGTTATCAGGTTCTGGCCCGCAAATACCGTCCGCAACGCTTTGCCGACGTTGCCGGCCAGGATCACGTCACGCGTACCCTGATGAATGCGCTCCAGCAGAACCGCATTGCGCACGGCTACATCTTTTCCGGACATCGCGGCATCGGCAAGACGACTATCGCACGCATCCTTGCCCAGGCTCTGAACTGCCGGAGCGAAGTGGGCACCGCCCTGCGGCCGACGCCCGAGCCATGCGGCGTGTGCGATGCCTGCACGGAGATTCGCCAGGGCAACGCGGTGGACGTGATCGAGATCGACGCGGCCACCAACCGCGGCATCGACGAGATTCGCGAACTGCGCGATGCGGCGCGCTACTCCCCTGCCCGCGACCGCTACAAAATCTACATCCTCGACGAGGCGCACCAGATTACCGAAGCCGCTTTCAATGCGCTGCTCAAGACGCTCGAAGAGCCGCCGGCGCACGTCATCTTTATGATGGCGACAACACAGCCTGAGGATATTCCCCAGACCATTCGCTCGCGCTGCCAGCACTTCAGCTTTCACGCCGTCAAGTTCGACGACATTCTGGCGCAGTTGAAAACCATCGCAAATGAAGAGAAGGTTACCGCCGAGGAAGAATCGCTGGCTTTGCTGGCCGAGGCCGGCGACGGATCCATGCGCGATGCGCTCTCCATCATGGATCAGGCGATTGCCTCGGCGCCGCTCGAAATCGTCGAAGGGGCCGGACGCCCGAAGCTTTCGTCCGAACAAATTCGCGAGCTGATGGGCTCGGTGCCGAGCACGGTCTTTGAGAGACTGCTCGAAGCCGTGGCCGCCGCCGAGAGCGCTCCGCTGATGGAGCAACTGAATCTGCTGCTCAATGCCGGGCACAGTCCCTTGTCGCTGGCGCGGCAAATGGTGCGCTACCTGCGCAACGCGCTCATGGCCAAGCTGGGCGGCGAGCAGACCGAATTGCTGGCGATCTCCGCCGACGAGCGGGCGCGCGCGGCACGCACGGCGCTTTTGTTTAGCGAAGAGGAGCTGACGCGCAATTTGCAGATCGTCCTGCGCACCTTCGACGATTTGAACTACCGCCAGGAACAGCGATTCCACCTGGAGTTGGGTCTGCTCAAGCTGATTCACGCGCAACGGTTGCTGCCGATTGAGGAGTTGCTTAGCGGGGTAGCCGGCGGAACGGGCGCAAGGAGCGCTGCGGCAAGCAGCACTCCGCGCGCGGGCGCAAGCTTGGCACGGCCTGCAAGCGCGGCCGTTGGTGCGCCGGCGCGGGATCTGAGCGGCTGGAACGCTGCGCCGCCTGCGCGACAAAACGCAGAGCCAGAAGCCAGCGCCGGTAGGAGAGCTTTGGTCATTGCCGAGTCCACAATGGTGGCGAGCACAGCCGCACCCGAGCGTTCGCCCTTCCCTGCCGTGAGTGCGCAGGCTCAAGGCTACGCGTCGGGGGAAACGCTCACCGAAGGCGCGCTGGCCAAGGCGCCGGAAATTGTGAAAGCAACCGGCGAAAATTTGACTGCCAACTCGCTCCGCCAGGAGATCGTGGCCGCGCTGGCCACTGCCGGACACAGCTCCGCTGCGCAATTGCTTGGAAACGGCACTTGGCGGCTTGAGCCCACAAGCGTGCACATTGCAGTGCCCGGAATGGGCAAAAAAATGCTGAGCCTGACCGTGAACGCCGCCGCAGAAAAAATCGTGCGCCAGGAACTGCAGCGGCTGGGCGCGCCAACACGGTTTCTCATCTCACCGGGCGAAGGCACAACTCCAACCGTGGTTGCTGCGCCCGTTGCGCCGGCCGGAAGTGTGCAGGAAGCGGCGCTCGCGCATCCAATGGTCAAGCGCGCCCAGGAAATTTTCAAGGCTGAGGTTCGCAGCGTCGTGGACCTTCGGTCCAAATAGAGGAACCCTATTTTTATCTCGCTTCGAATGCGTCATCATCCCCAGCGGACAAATTCGAGGGATAGGGAACTCCAAATCGTGAAGACAAGAAAGGTGCTGGATGAGAAGGAGATTGTCAGTCGCAGTGTTGGTCCTGCTTTGTTTCGGTTCCGCAATGGGACAGGGGCAATGCGTGGTGCATCAGGGCTATTCCGGTTCAGAAATAAAGCCTCGTGGTGAAGTCGCGTGGGTATGGTTTGACCAGAGTGTGGGAACATGGGATGTCGATGGGCAAAGGCCGGCTAACTGGCCAGATTGGCTTTTTCTTCCAGGACCACCAAAGGGCAGATATCCGAAGGGAAAAGGCGCATGCAAGGGCTATTGGAACCTCAAGTTGGACAACCATAGGATCCTGGAGCTTCTCCCAGGGAATCACGTCCTTCTGGTGTTCTACGCTGGAATAGGGGGCACCTCCAAATTCTCGATACCCCTCACGTTCAATGCCGCGGCGGGAAAAAGCTATCGCGTGAAACCAAACGCCAAGATATGGACGGGCAACGAACATTGGACCCCCGTAATCGAAGAGTTTAACCCGTAATCCCGGACGCTGCGAATCAAGAGGTAGATTCATGATCAATCCGCTCAAGATTTCCGAAATGCTTTCGAAAGCCGGCGAGATGCAGGAGGAGATGCAGCGCAAGCTGGGCGAGACCGTTGTCGAGGCTGCCAGCGGAGGCGGCGCGGTCTCGGCGACCATGAACGGCAAAAAGGAGCTGCTCAAGATTCACATCGATCCTTCCGCGGTGATGAGCCTGAGCGGCAGCCAGACCGATGTCGAAATGCTGGAGGACTTGATCGTAGCTGCGGTGAACGAAGCCGGGCGCAAGGCCGATGAGGCCATCAAGTCGAGCGTCCAGGGGATGCTGGGCGGATTGAAGCTGCCGGGAATGTGATGGTCGTCTGCGATTTGACGCGAGGAGGCGGGTACATTGTCACGCTATGCCGAGCCGATGGCCCGGCTCATTGAAGAACTGAAGAAACTTCCCAGCGTGGGCACCAAGAGTGCGCAACGCTACGCCTTCCATATTCTGCGCGCGAGCGACGAGGACGCGGCCGCCCTCGCCGACGCCGTGCGCGGATTGAAAGCCAGCTTGCGCCTCTGCTCCATCTGCAACAACGTTACGGACGTCGATCCCTGCGCCTACTGCGCAAGTCCCTCGCGTAACAAACGGTTGGTCTGCGTGGTCGAAGAAGCCACGAACGTCGCAGCCGTCGAGCGCACGCAAACCTACCAGGGCGTCTATCACATTCTGCACGGCACGCTTTCCCCGCTACACGGCGTGGGACCGGATCAGTTGCGCACGAGCTCGTTAGTTGGCCGCGTGGAGCGCGGCGAAATCGACGAAGTGATTCTCGCCACCAGCCCCACGCTCGAGGGCGAGGCCACGGCAAGCTGGCTGGCAGCGGCGTTGCGCGGATTTGCGGTGAAGATTACGCGGATCGCGACCGGCGTTCCCGCCGGCAGCGACATCGAATATGCCGATGAAGTGACGATGGCGCGCGCCATCGAGGGGCGGCGCGAGGTTTAGGCCGGCCCCGCTTCGCACGAACGCAAATGAAAAGCGGGAGAGTTGGTTGGCTCATCCCGCTTCATTATCGGCTGGGAAGCCGCTGCGCTAAAAATCATTTCGAAATCTGATCGAGGGCCAGGTTCAGTTCCAGCACATTCACGCGGGGCTCGCCGAGAAGGCCAAGCTGGCGCGGCGTGGTGTGGTCGGCGACCAGTTTCTGCAAGCGATCCCGATCGATGCTGCGCGCCTGGGCGACCCGCGCTACCTGGTAGTAGGCATTGTCGGGCGTAATGTCAGGGTCGAGACCCGAGCCCGAAGTGGTCACCATGTCGATGGGCACGGGCTTGCCCTGATTCTGCGCCGCCAGCTTATCGATGTCGCCCTGAATGCGCGTCACGAGCGCTTTGTTCGACTGCGCGAGATTGGACCCGCCGGAGGATGTCGCGTCGTATCCATTGCCTGCCGCCGAGGGGCGCGGATGGAAATACTTGTCGGACGTGAAGCTCTGCGCGATCAGTTCCGATCCAATCACCGTGCCATCCTTGAGCACGATGAGGCTACCCGCGGCCTGATGCGGAAAGAGGATTTTGGCGAATCCCGTCATCAACAGCGGGTATCCCAGGCCAAATATCACCGCGGTGATCAGCGTAAACAGAATCGATGTATTCCAAACCGAGTGCACTTTGAGACTCCTTAAGAGCAGCTTTCTGTTATCCGGTTCGAGCGCAGAGAACGCGCCGCGCTAAGCCTTATGCCAGATGCATTCCCCACAACATCCAGTCGATGGCCCAAATGCCAACAAACGGAATGATGATGCCGCCCACGCCGTAGATGAGCAAGTTGTTGCGCAGCAGAACGTCTGCCGGCTTGGGCACATACTTGACGCCCTTCAACGCCAGCGGGATCAGCAAAACGATAATGATCGCGTTGAAGATGACAGCGGAAAGAATTGCCGACTGCGGCGAATGCAGATGCATAATGTTGAGCGCATTGAGCACGGGAAACGCCCCGGCGAACATGGCGGGGATGATGGCGAAGTACTTGGCCACGTCGTTGGCGATGGAAAAAGTGGTGAGCGCGCCGCGGGTCATCAGAAGTTGTTTCCCAATCTCGACAATTTCAATCAGCTTGGTGGGGTTCGAGTCGAGATCGACCATGTTGCCGGCCTCTTTTGCCGCCTGCGTGCCGGAGTTCATGGCCACGCCCACGTCGGCCTGGGCCAAGGCGGGCGCGTCGTTGGTGCCGTCGCCCGTCATGGCCACGAGTTTGCCCTTGCCCTGCTCGCGCTTGATCAGATCCATCTTGTCTTTGGGCTTGGCCTCGGCAAGAAAGTCGTCCACGCCGGCTTCGCGCGCAATTACGGCCGCGGTTAGTGGATTGTCGCCCGTGATCATGATGGTGCGGATGCCCATGGCGCGAAGGCGCGCAAGGCGCTCCTTCAAGCCGCCCTTGACCACGTCCTTCAGATAAATCACGCCCAGCGCGGAGGCGTTCTCGGCGACAACCAGCGGCGTGCCGCCCAGGCGCGCGATCTCTTCCACCGACTCGCGGACCTTTTGCGGCAGCGACGTGCCCTGCTCTTCGAGGAAGCACGCAATGGCGTCCACCGAGCCCTTGCGAATGCGCGTGCCGGGCAAATTGACGCCGCTCATGCGCGTTTGTGCGGTGAAAGGCACAAACTCAGCATGAATGCCGCCCAGATCGCGTCCGCGCAGATTGTATTTCTCCTTGGCCAGCACCACGATCGAGCGGCCTTCCGGCGTTTCGTCGGAGAGCGAGGCCAGTTGCGCGGCATTGGCCAGCCGCTCATTGCTCACGTCAGGCGCTGGAATGAATTCGACAGCCTGGCGATTGCCCAAGGTGATGGTTCCGGTCTTGTCGAGCAGCAGCGTGTTCACGTCGCCCGCGGCTTCTACGGCGCGACCGCTCATGGCCAGCACGTTGTACTGCACCAGGCGGTCCATGCCGGCGATGCCGATGGCCGAAAGCAATCCGCCGATGGTGGTAGGAATGAGGCAGACCAGCAGCGAAACCAGCACAAAGACCGTCTGCGGCGCGTGAGAGTAAATAGCGAACGGCTGCAGGGTGACCACCGCCAGCAGAAAGATGATGGTGAGGCCGGAGAGCAAAATGCTGAGCGCGATCTCGTTCGGCGTCTTCTGCCGCGTGGCGCCCTCGACGAGCGCGATCATGCGATCGAGGAAGGTCTCGCCAGGATTCGAGGTGATCTTCACCTTGATCCAGTCCGAGAGAACTTTTGTGCCACCGGTGACGGCGGAACGGTCGCCGCCGGCTTCGCGGATGACGGGCGCCGACTCGCCGGTAATCGCCGACTCGTCAACCGACGCCACGCCTTCGATGACCTCGCCGTCGCCGGCAATGTAGTGACCTGCCTCGACGTAGATGATGTCGCCGGCGCGGAGCGACCCGCTGACAACTTCCTCAAAGCTGCCGTCTGCCTTATAGCGCTTGGCGATAGTCTCGCCCTTGGCCTTGCGCAGCGTGTCGGCTTGCGCCTTGCCGCGGCCTTCCGCCATGGCCTCGGCAAAGTTGGCGAACAACACCGTGAACCACAGCCAGAGCGTGATCTGCAGGTTGAAGCCGAACTTGCCGGGGTCGTGGCGGTAGTTCTCGATAAGTAGGAGAGACGTGAGCACGCTGCCCACTTCCACCACAAACATCACCGGGTTCTTGACCATGCCGCGCGGATCGAGCTTGCGAATGCTATCCACTATGGCCGGGCCGATGATTTTTGTATCCCAAATGCTGATTTTCTCTGCCATGACTTTTTAACCGGCTCCTATCTTCCAGCTCCTGGCTTTTAGTTCGTCGCGCGGCCGTGAACCGCGTTCAGGTTGCCGCCGGCTTTCAGTTGAGATCTGAAAGCCAGCGGCCGATCGCTCAAAACAGCGTTCCCGCATGCAACTGCAGGTGTTCAAGAATCGGTCCCAGGCTCAGCGCCGGGAAGAACGTGAGCGCGCCGACGATGACCACCACGCCGATGAGCAGCACTGCGAACAATGGCGTATTCACCGGGAAGGTGCCGGGCGAAGGCGGCACGCTCTTCTTCATGGCCAGGTTTCCGGCCAGCGCCAGTACCGGAATCATCATGAGGAAACGCCCGATAAGCATGTCCCAGCCCATCGCGACGTTGTACCACCAGTTCGTGCCAAGGCCGGCGAATGCGGAACCGTTGTTGCCCGCGCCTGAGACAAACGAATAGAGGACTTCGGAAAATCCATGCGGGCCAGGATTTGCCATAACACTCGTACCCTGAGGAATCATCACGAAGATTGCGGCAAAAACAAGGATGATAAGGCAGAAGATGAGCGCGTAGAGCATCGCCATCTTCACGTCGTAGGCTTCGATCTTCTTGCCCAGGTACTCAGGCGTGCGACCCACCATGAGTCCTGCTATGAAGACCGCCAGAATCACGAAGATCAACATGCCGTACATGCCCGCGCCGACGCCGCCAAAGACCACTTCGCCCAGCATGATATTAGTGAGTGGGATCATGCCGCCGAGCGGAGTAAAACTGTCGTGCATGCCGTTGACGGCGCCGCAGCTTGCATCGGTGGTGATGGTGGCAAACAGCGCGGAATCCGCAATGCCGAAACGCGTCTCCTTGCCCTCCATATTGCCGCCGGGCGCGGTCGCGGTACGCGTCTGCACGGCTCCGTGAATGAGCGGATGCGGATGCGCTTCGGCCCAGTAACAAACGGCGAACCCGGCCGCGAAAAGCACGAACATGGCGCCGAAGACGGCCCAGCCATGGCCGGGCGAGCCGGTCATGCGGCCTAATGTGTAGGTGAGGCCGGCGCCGATCAAGAAGATCGACAGGATCTGGATAAAGTTCGACAGCGGCGTCGGATTCTCGAAGGGGTGGGCGCTGTTGGCGTTGAAAAATCCGCCGCCGTTGGTGCCCAGCATCTTGATGGCTTCCTGTGAAGCTACCGGACCCTGCGCAATAGTCTGAGTTGCGCTTTCCAGCGTATGCGCCGATGTGTAGGCATCAAAATTCTGCGGCACGCCCTGCCACACCAGCAACAATCCGTAAATGAAACAGGCCGGCAGCAGCACAAAAAACAATGTGCGCGTCATGTCGACCCAGAAGTTGCCGATGGTAGCCGACTGCGTACGCTTGATGCCGCGAATCAGCGCTACGGCCACCACGATGCCCGCCGCAGCCGACCAGAAGTTATGCGTCGCCAGGCCCATCATCTGGGCGAGATAGCTCATCGTGGATTCGCCGGAGTAAAACTGCCAGTTTGTATTCGTGGTGAAGCTGGCTGCGGTGTTCCACGCGAGGTCGGGACTGAGGGCCGTCATGTGCTGAGGGTTCCACGGCAAAAACTGTTGCAGTCGCTCGATCGCATAGGTGAACACCAGCGTAGCCGCCGAAAATCCCAGCATCGCGAAGGCATACTCGCGCCAGTTCATCTCCTTGTCGGCGTTGACGCCGCAAAGCCTGTAAAGAGAACGCTCCACGGGACGAATGACGGGATCGAGCCAGGTGCGCTCGCCTTCGAGCACGCGCGCCAGATAAATGCCCACAGGGCGCACCGTGGCGAGCAGAATGACAGAGTAGATGGCGAATTGCAGCCAGCCGTTTGCGGACATATCAGAACTTCTCCGGGAACAGCAGTGCGATGGTGAGATACACCATCAGAAGGATCGAGAGAACAAGGCCGGTTGCCGAGATCCAATCCATTTGCATGGGCTACCTCAACTTCTGGCATGCCTTGACGTAGAGAAACGCCAAGACGAAAAAAACGGCGGTGAACAGCAGCATGACTACGTCTTGCATGACGCATCTCCAGAGCGGGAGCGAGCATCGAGCCCCTCGCATCGCTTCAACCAAGATTGATTCTGAGTTCCGACACGTTTGAGTATCGAAAAGATTTCCTAAATAAACCGTAAGGATTGCGGTCGAACGGCGTTAAATCTCTTGAAAATAAGCAGGCGCATCTGGAACTGGTTCGCATTACGATACGTCGAACGCTGCACGCCCTATTCTTCGTTGCCGATCCAACCCTCGGGAATGAAGCGATAACCGACCCACGGCTCGGTTTGGATGTATTGGCGGCCGGTTTCTGTCTCGAGCTTTTTTCGCAACTGGCCGACAAAGACGCGGAGATACTCGGGCTGGTGGGCCGATTGCGCGCCCCAGACGGAGGTCAGCAGAGCGCGGTGCGTCATCACCTTGCCGGCGTTGCGCGCGAGATGCAGCAGCAGCTCGAACTCCTTGGGCGTGAGATGAATGGTTTTGCCCTGGACGGCGATGGTGTGCGCCTGCGAGTCCACGATAAAATCTCCCACCTCGATCGCGGCCGTGGTGCGCTCGGGAGCTCGCCGCAGATGCGCGCGCACGCGCGCCAGCAGCTCCTGAATGCTGAAGGGCTTGGTCACATAATCGTCGGCGCCGGCGTCGAGCGCCTCCACCTTGGACCGCTCGTGCTCGCGCACCGAAAGCACCAGTACCGGCGTAGCGCTGCGCGTGCGGATGTTGCGGCAGACTTCCACGCCGCTCATCCCCGGCATCATCAGGTCCGTGATGACCAGGTCCGGCGCCCAGTCGCGGAAGACGCGCAGCCCCTCCTCGGGATCGTTGGCCGTGCGCACATCGTATCCCTGCGCGGAGAGAGCGGCGCGCAGCACCCGCGTAATCTGTGATTCGTCGTCGATTACCAGAATGCGTCCGGGCATCGTCTTTCTTCTTTCCAACGAAGATTACATCATTCGGGCACGACATTTCACAAACCGCCAAAGGCGACTATGATTCCGGTGAGGAAGCCGATGCGCGCAGTTGCCAACTCCGAGCAGATTCTCCGCTGGTTTCTGGCCACCGCCGCGGCCATGCTCATCACAATTCTGTTGGTGTTGTTCAGGGCCAACTCAACCACCGCTGGAATGTTGTTTCTGGTTCTCGTGGTGTGGTCGGCGAGCCAGGCGGGAATCGTTCTTTCTCTTTATATGGCGGCCTTCTGCGCGATCTCTTTCGACTATTTTTTCCTCCCTCCCGTGCACACACTCCGGTTGGTAGGCGCGCAGGCCTGGGTGGCGATGGCGTCCTTCGCGATTGGCTCCGTGGTTGTCAGCCGGCTGGCGGAACGCGCGCGACGCCAAGCCCTCGAGGCCGAAAACCGCCAGGCGGACGTGGGACGGCTTTACTCTCTCAGCCAGGAGATGATGCTTTTTGAAGATGCCGCGCGGCTGATCCGCGACCTGCCTGGACTCATCGCACGCATCTTCGCGCTTGACCGCGTCGTTCTGTATGTTCGCGACCAGGACCGGTTCTATTCCTCGGGCGGTGAACCGCCAACCAGTCTTCGCGCGAACCTGCAGGCCCAAACGGAAGGCATGAACCCGACGCTTGTGCCGCTCGACGGCTACCACTCCACCGCACTGATGCTGGGATTGCGCGCGGTGGGCGGGCTGGCCTGGCGGCCCGCGTTGTTGTCGCGCGAGGTCTCGATTGCCGTCAGCGGCCAGGTCTCGATTGCGTTGGCGCGATCGCTCGCCATGGAAACCACGGCCCGCGTGGAAGCGGCCCGCGAAGGCGAGCGCCTGCGCACGGCGCTCATCGATTCCCTCACCCACGAGTTGCGCACACCGCTTACCTCAATCCGCGCTGCGTCCACCACCCTCGTCGAAGGCGAGGGCCTGGACGATGCCACGCGCGCCGACATGGCGCGGCTTATCGACGAAGAATCCGCGCGGCTCGATCTGCTGATCGGCGAAGCCGTCGAGATGGCAGAGATTGACGCCAACGTGGTGAAGGTCAACATGTCTCAGCAGCACCCTCGCGCGCTTCTCGACCAGGCTGTGGAGGAATCGCGCAAGATCTTGGCCGCCCACAAAGTCAGCATCGTGATCGAGGGCGAAAACGGCCCCGGCGGCGGCGAATCGGCCCTGAACGAACCTGCCCAGAACGAACCGGCATGGTTCGATCCGCAGTTGCTGGGCCGGGTTCTGCGTCATCTGCTGGAAAACGTGGCCGGCCACACCCCGCCCGGCAGCCGCGTCAGACTAAGCAGTACGCGCAGCGACGATCGGCTCGAGTTTTCGGTGGAAGATAACGGTCCCGGCATCGATCCGCTCGATCTGCCGCTGATCTTCGAAAAGTTCTATCGCGGCAAACGCAGCTCAGGCAAACGCAAAGGCTCGGGCATGGGCCTGGCCATCATTCGCGCCATTCTCAAAGCGCATGGCGGAGGCATCGAGGTTTCGAATGTTCCCGGCGGCGGCGCGCGTTTTCGCTTCTGGGTGCCGCTCGTAGATCGGGAACCGAGCCGGCAATAAACAATTCGAAGGCTGCTAGCGCCATCAACTCCGCTCACCTTTTCAGCCTTCGAGCTTATACCGCGTCTCCGCCAGATGATAAAGCCGCCGCCACACCAGCCGGTTCATGGTGACGACCATGAGCGAGATCAACATCGTGGCCAGCAGCAGCATCGCAAAGCGCCCGCTGTCGGTCGCGGCGTCGATTTGCGCGCCCAGTCCAATGGTCGAAAGCGTCTGATCCTTCACGCGCGAGTACTCGGCCATCACCGAGGCATTCCACGCGCCGCCCGAAGCCGTAACCATGCCGGTGATGAGGAATGGAAAGATGCCGGGCAGGATCAATTTGGTCCAGCGTTGCCAGCGCGTGAAGCGATAGAGCGATGCAACCTCGCGCAGGTCCGAGGGAATCGACATGGCGCCGGCGATCACGTTGAAGAGGATGTACCATTGCGTTCCCAGCAGCATCAAGGCAACGGAACCGATGCCGAGGCCGCCGCCGATGCGCACCAGCGCCATGAGAATGATGGGGAAGAATGCGGTTGCCGGAACCGAAGCCATGACCAGCGCCAGCGGCTGAAAAAAACGCGCCAGCCGCGGCTTAAGGCCGATACTTACGCCGACAGGAATGGTCCATGCAGCGGAGATGATGAGCGAAACATTGACGCGCAGAAAAGTTGCAGCAGCGCCTTCGAGCAACAGGCGCAGATCGGCCCAGGTCACGGTCCGGAGCAGGAGCATGGCCTGTGCGGCCGACCAGCAAACCACTCCCGCACCCGCCATTGCCACCGCCCACAGAATCGGAGAGGGTTTCCTGGGGCCAGCTTCATCGAGCGCCCGCACCACGCGGCACTCCTTGCTTTGCGCCATATGGCGATAGACCGGCTCCTCGACGCGATTCCAGATGCGCCCCGGCAAAGTTTGAATAATCTTGGAGCGGCGCAGGAGTGCGAGGATGGGCGAGGTGACCTGATCGGCCGACTCCACCTGCTCAAACTTAAACTTGTCGCTCCAGGCGATGAGCGGCCGCCAGACAAGCTGATCGGTGGCAACGACGATCAGAATCACGGCCGCGATTCCAGCCAGCAGTGCACGCGTGTCGCCCGCGTAGGTCGCGGTCTGGATGTAGCTGCCCAGGCCGGGGAGCTGAAAGTTGCGATCGCCCATGGTGAAGGTTTCGCAAAAGATGAGCGCGAACCAGCCGCCGGCTACCGACATGATCGAGTTCCACACCAGGCCGATGGCGGAAAACGGCATCTCCAGTTGCCAGAAGCGCTGCCAGCCGGAAAAGCGGTAGATGCGCGACGCCTCAAGCATCTCGCGTGGGATGGTTTTGAGCGAAGAGTAGAAGCTGAAGGCGAGGTTCCACACCTGGCCGGTGAAGATGAGCAGGATCACGGCCATCTCAATGCCGAGTTGATGGCCGGGAACGAGCGAAACCATGGCTAGCACCACGGGCGGCAGAAAACTGAGCAC
>CAVXOO010000332.1:0-4632 GCA_963762945.1 uncultured Acidobacteriaceae bacterium
GGCCCACACGCGGCCGCGCAATTTTAAGAACGCTGCGCGCGTAAGTCTCGCCCATCACGGCAAACTGTTCAAGGTTGTGCGCCTTGCAATCCACATTCGCGCCCACATCGAGCAGCACGCAGGGATGGCCGGTCGAGCTCGGCATGGGCGTAGCCAAAGCCGGGCGATCGACGCCGTGCAGCCCCCCCAGAACCATCTTGGCCGTAGCCATGGCAGCGCCGGTATTTCCGGCCGTCACAAAGCCCGCCGCCTTGCCTTCACGCACCATCTTCAGGCCCACGCGCATGGAACTATCGCGCTTGCTGCGCACGGCGTGCACCGCCTTCTCGTCCATTCCAATGCGCTCGGAGGCGTGATGGATCACGATGGGCAGGTCTTCGTCCTGCAGCAGCTCGTCGAGCTGGTCGCGCAACTCCTGCTCCGGCCCAATCAGATGCACGCGCACCGGCAGCGTCCGGCACGCAAGGATCGCCCCGCGGATCTCCGGCTCGGGAGCCTTATCCGAACCAACCGCGTCGAGGACGATGTCGGTAAGCATGGGATGAAGAGTTACTTGGCTTCCTTTACGTCAATCACTGCGCGACCCTTGTACGCTCCGCATTTTGGGCAGGCGCGATGGGGCAGCTTCTTCTCGTGGCAACTGGGGCACTCCGAGAGTCCCACTGCGGTAAGAAAATCGTGGGCACGGCGGAGGGCGGTGCGGCGCGTCGAGTGGCGCCTTTTCGGATTCGGCATGACGTGTTTCCTTTGACTGGCTACTGCCCTTTACTATTTGCGGCAGAACCACTGAAAAATGGCCCTGGCTTTCAGCCTTCGCCCGTTCACCTTCAGCCTGCAGCCCGCAAGGAGGAGCTGAAAGCTAGAAGCTAGGAGCTAGAAGCTAGAAGCCGCAGGCTTCTCAGGACTTCAACCGGTTGCGCAGCTCGCCCAGCGACCCCCAGCGAGGGTCATTCGGTCCCTCTTCGCAGGAGCATGGCTGCAAGTTGCGATTGGCTCCGCAGTGCGGGCAAAGTCCTTTGCAATCAGGCTTGCACAGCGTCCTGACCGGCAGGGATAATAGCACCTGCTCGCGCAGCACATCTTCAAGCAACAGACTGTCTCCTTGATAATAACCGATTTCGGTTTCTGACGCCGTAATCGACCGCTCCGGCGCGTCGGCATCGGCGCCAAGAGGCCTGAAGATGAGGTCGAATTCGCCCGAAACAGGCATTTCCACCGGCTCAATGCACCGGGCGCAGGGAATCTGGAAATTCCCCGCAAAACGTCCCCTCAGGCGGATGTCGGCAACAATGTCTTTGGGCCCGCGGTGCTCATGGATCACTTCGGCGCTGCCCGATGTAGCCAAACCGCCGATTTGCTCGGCCTCTTCGCCGAAATCGACGGCGCCCGGAGCCAGATTTAGATCGAATTCGACCGGTTCACGCTCGAGCTCGACAATTTTGAATTCCATGGTATGAGCCTAAAACAACGAACAGGATTCAGGGAACAAGGATCGTAGAAAAGGTAGCTGCTAAGTCAGCCCCGTGCCCCGCCAATTCCGCGTCCTTTTGCGGAAATGGGTGGCCTCCATAGTCTGTGCCCCGCCATTTCCGCGTCCTTTGCCGAAATGGGCGGGACCGCACGAAGCCAGTCCGAAATCATTCATCATGAGCAACACCAATAAATTGTCATCCTGAGCGAGTTCGCCGAAGGCGGACGAGTCGAAGGACCTGCGGTTTCTTTTTGCGATGCTGGCCCCGGTATGAGGTTCCCGTGCCCCGTCCATTTCCGCGTCCTTTGCCGAAATGGGCGGGACCGCACGAAGCCAGTCCGAAATCATTCATCATGAGCAACACCAATAAATTGTCATCCTGAGCGAGTTCGCCGAAGGCGAACGAGTCGAAGGACCTGCGGTTGCTTTTTGCGATGCTGGCCCCGGTATGAGGTTCCCGTGCCCCGTCCATTTCCGCGTCCTTTGCCGAAATGGGCGGGACCGCACGAAGCCAGTCCGAAATCATTCATCATGAGCAACACCAATAAATTGTCATCCTGAGCGAGTTCGCCGAAGGCGGACGAGTCGAAGGACCTGCGGTTGCTTTTTACGATGCTGACCCCGGTATGAGGTTCCCGTGCCCCGTCCATTTCCGCGTCCTTTGCGGAAATGGGCGGGACCGCACGAAGCCAGTCCGAAATCATTCATCATGAGCAACACCAATAAATTGTCATCCTGAGCGAGTTCGCCGAAGGCGAACGAGTCGAAGGACCTGCGGTTGGGGGAATCTGCCCACAAACCAGGCTTTGGCCTGCTCCCCAGAGACGCCTCGCCGGAAAAGAGCCCGCCTTGGCGGGCGCAGAGACGATAGCCCCAGGCGCGACAGGCTGTTACGAAACCAGGTCGTGATCAAGTTTTGTAACAGGGCACGGCTTCAGCCGGGCCGCAAAGCAATGAGAAAAGAGGGGCGGGCTTTACAGGCTGCGGAAAAACTCCAGCCGCGCGCCTAAACGTGAAAGGGCACGACTTTAGTCGTGCCGCAATTGCTGCAAAATGTGTGCCGGGCTTTAGCCCCGGCGGTGCTTTTTTCTGGGATTTGCATTTGATTCTCCCTTTTTCCGCAGCCTCTTCAGCCCCTGCTGCTTTCGCTTGTCAGCAATGAACGCAATCGACGAATTTCGTAACAGACTGGCGAGCCTGGGGAGAATGCGCGGAATCCGCAGCGCCAGCCCGCTTCGGCGGGCGTAAGAATCCCGGCCGGCTCCTTGATAAAATTCCTGGAATTGAGCTCGCTTACCGATGCCACCCGGCAAAGATGTGCGCGAAAAGCTTCCACACCCAGTTCCACGCGGAGTGGAACGCCACGAAAACTTCGTGCGCGGGTAGAAGCGCAGACCACCAGCCCTGGCGCACTCCGTAATAACGCACAACCAGGAAGCCCCCCGCCACCACCGCCAGCAGAAGCAGCGCGGCGCCGGCCCAGCGCAGGCGCTCTTCCACAGCCTCGCGATGCAGAATGCGCGCCTTGCCAACGTTCGAGGCAAAGGCCGTCCAGTCGCGCTCTTCTTCGGAGAGCTGCCCGGAAGCGCTGCACGCGTGAAGAAAACGCTCGGTCCAATCCTGGGTATCGAGCCCGAGGGCGCTCGCGTAGCCGCGCACAATGCCTTTGCTCAGAATGCCGCCGGGAAGCAGGCGAAACCTCTCCTGCTCCAGCGCGATCAAGTGCCGCTGGCTGATTTTGGTGACCGCCGCGATGTTTTCCAGCGCAACGCCTCGCGTCAGGCGCTCCTTGCGCAGATCTTCTCCAAAACTTCCCATCGGCGACCAGTTGCGGGCCAAAGCCCAGATAAGAAATTACCTACACAATAAACCGCGAAGTGATTCCGGTCAAAGGCGGGCCAAGGGACCAGCGGGCCAGGGCAACGAGAAAGCAGGAAATGGGGGCCAGCGAGGAGTGTGAGTGTGCGAGTGTGAGTGTGCCGGACAAATGCAAGCACCCTCACACTCACGCTCACCCTCACACCCACACTCACACTCACACTCACACTCACACTCACACTCACACTCGCACCGGCCACTGTCCACTGTTCACTGTCCACTGCCCACTGACCACCGTCTGATACCCTGAATCCGGACTCTGCGCTGTTTTTTCCGCTCCGGAATCCGCCTCGAAAATGAATAAGCTCATTTTTGCCAATCTCGTACATCGTCCCTTGCGCTCGATCATCAGCGTCTTCGCCGTCGCCATTGAGGTGGTGATGATCCTGTCCATCGTGGCCGTGTTCATGGGCATGTTGCACAGCGGGAACCAGCGCACCAACGGCATCGGCGCCGACATCATGATGCTGCCCTCGAACGCCAGCCTGTTTAACGGGGTCGGCGGCGCTTCGATGCCGGTCAACGACGCCATTGCGCTGCGCCGGTTGCCGCATGTCGCCATCGTGGCTCCCGTCATTCAAAAGCTCTCCACCAGTCACAACATCGAAGTGGCTTATGGAATTGACTACGACACCTTCAATGCCTTGAAGCCCTTTACCTTTCTCTCCGGCGGCAAGTTCCAGGGCCTCAACGATGCCATTGTGGACAATATCCAGGCCGAGAGCCGCAATCCCGCCACGGGGAAACCCTACGTGGTTGGCGACGCAGTGCAGGTCCTCGATCAGCCCTTTCGCATCTCCGGCATTGTCGAAGAAGGCAAAGGCGGCCGCAAGCTCATCCCCCTCGACACCATGGAAGGACTGATGGGAGCCGAGGGCAAGGCGTCTATTTTCTATATCAAATGCGACAGCCCGGCCAACGACGACCTGGTGATGGATGAGATTCACTCCACGCGCGGTTTTGGCAACAACACGGTGATCACGGTCGATAGCTGGCTGCACCAGATGACGCCGGACAAGCTGCCGGCATTCAACCTGGCGCTCTCGGTGGTCACCACCATCGCCGTCGTCATCGGATTCCTGGTGATTTTGCAATCCATGTACACGGCAGTGCTCGAGCGCACGCGCGAGATCGGGATTCTGAAATCGATGGGCGCGTCAAAAGCCGCCATTGTCGCCTTGGTGCTGCGCGAGACGGGATTGATTGCCGCGACCGGCGTTGTCGTCGGCATCGCAGGCACCTTCGGCATAGAGGAGTTTTTGGCGGTTAAATTCCCCACCTTT
>CAVXOO010000333.1:0-4411 GCA_963762945.1 uncultured Acidobacteriaceae bacterium
TTCCCTATTTTGGTCACATAATTGTGTATGCCCCTTGAGCCTAGAAGTGTCGACGGTGTCTAATAGAGGTGTGCTATGCTTATGGTTTACTTATGCACTTCGGTAGAAGTCGACGACGGTAGTTTTTGCCCCGGCCGCACCTCGCGCGGCGCGGCGTAGATTTGGGCGGTGTTGGCGAACATCGGCTGCTTGAGCCGCTCGTTGACGATGCCTGTGTACTCGATGTAGAGATAGGTGAAGACACAGACGCCCACCAGCAGCGCGGCAGCACAGCCGGCAAGCGCGATGAGAAGAATCCGCGACCTGAGAGAACGGCCCGACGCGGGCCTGGCAAACCGGACTCGTAACGCCATAAAGGCAGCTCCTAGCTGCTAGCTTCCAGCTTCTAGCTTTTCTTGCTTCAACGAGCCTCTGCGGTTGTGGGTCAGAATCAAGATCCGGCCCAGTCCACGAAGAACGCCGAACGCTAGGAACTAGAGGCTAGAAGCAGTTCTTCTTCAACGCGCTTCTTCACCAGCGCCACTGCTTCATTCAAGGCTACATCCACGCTCGAGCTTTTGGCGCGCGTGACCAATTCCACCTGGCCCGCGGCGGCCTTTTTGCCCACGTTGATGCGATACGGAATGCCGACCAGATCGGCATCCTTGAATTTGACGCCGGCGCGCTCGTCTCTGTCATCGAGCAGCACGTCGAGCCCGGCGGCTTCCAAGTCGGCCGCGAGTTTTTCGCCGGTCTCGCGCAGGGCCGCGTCGGACACGTTGGTGACCGTGACCACGACCTGAAACGGCGCGATCGAGGCTGGCAAACAAAAGCCGTTGGCGTCGTTGGCCTGCTCGATGGCCGCGGTTAGTATGCGCTCGATGCCGATGCCGTAGCTGCCCATGATGGGCGTCACTTCCTTGCCGTTCACGTCGAGCACGCGCGCGCCCATGGATTCGGAATATTTGTAGCCGAGCTTGAAGATGTGGCCGATCTCGACGGCCTTGCCGACGACGAGCTTGCCCGCGCAGCGAGCGTTTGTCTCGCTTGTTGCCGGGCAGCTCTCACCCTCGTTGACGCTGCGGATGTCGGCTGCGAGCGTCCAAGTGAAATCGCGGCCGGGCGTGACGTTGCGCAGGTGATAGTCGAGCTTGTTCGCGCCGGCGACCATGTTGCTGCGGCCTTCGAGGGCGCGGTCCACGACGACCGTCAGGCCATCGCCGAGCGGCTGCGCTTCGTGCTTGAGGCCTACGGGCCCGAGAAAACCCGCTGGACCGTTGAAGAATTGCTGCAACTCCTCGGCTTGCATGGTGCGCAGCTCTGCCGCGCCGATCGCACCGAGAAGCTTGGTCTCATTTACCTGGTGGTCGCCGCGCAAAAACACCGCCGCGCCGTGCCAAGTGTCTTTCCGGCCGCCATCTTTTGTTGCCGCACCGCGCTTCAGCGCCATGTAAGCCACGCATTTGATGTCGGAGGCCGGAGAGATTTTGAAGAACGCAGCCACATCGGCGATTGCGCCGCAACCGGGCGTTGAAACCAGCTCCGGTTTGCCGTCACCCGTCGGCTCCATCTCGACGACTGGATCGAGGAGCGAGGTTGCTTTTTCAAGATTGGCCGCGTAGCCGCAGACGGGGCAGCTTGCGATCAGGTCTTCGCCGGCGTCGGTGTAAACCATGAACTCCTGGGACTGCGAGCCGCCCATCGCGCCTGAGTCGGCTTCGACGGCTACGAAGTTGAGGCCGCAGCGCGTAAAGATGCGGCGATAGACCTGGTCATGAAGATCGAAACTCTTATCGAGGCCGGCCTTGTCGATATCGAAGGAGTACGCATCCTTCATGATGAACTGCCGCACGCGCAAGAGGCCGGACTTGGGGCGCGGCTCGTCGCGGAACTTGGTCTGAATCTGGTACCAGATCTGCGGCAACTGCTTGTAGGAACGCAATTCGCCGCGCGCGATCACGGTCATGATCTCTTCGTGGGTCATGCCCAGACAGAGCTCCGCGCCCTTGCGATCTTTGAGGCGGAACATGTTGTCGCCCATGCCGGTCCAGCGTCCGCTCTCCTCCCAGGGCTCTTTCGGCAAGAGAGCCGGCAGGTAGAATTCCTGGCCGATCTTGTCCATCTCCTCGCGCACGATGGCGATGATCTTGTTGAGCGTGCGCTGCCCAAGAGGAAGGTAGTTGTAGATGCCTGCGCCGAGCTGGCGGATGTAGCCGGAGCGAAGGAGAAACTTGTGGCTGGCCACTTCGGCGTCTGCCGGGGCCTCGCGAAGAGTGGGAATGAAGAGCTTGGACCAACGATGCATGGATTAGTGCGTGCTTTCCGGTCGGCAGCGGATGAATGAGAATTCCGCTACGGACGCAATGGGACATAAGTAGGTACATTCTAAATGCCGGGTGCGACGGTGCACTCTCGCTTGGCGCGAAGTCAGCGAGGTTCTCCGGCCAACCAATGAGAAATTTTCTGGAAATTGCCTGCAAAAGTATGCACATCGATGGGTGCATACGGTTTTTATATTTTTGATTCTAAATGACATTTAATTGGAGACCAAATTGCTTCAAATTCATTGCGGATTCCCCGATCCCCAAACAAGCATTAGCAGATTGCATTGCGTCGGCGTAATAACCTCCAGGATTTCGAGGCAGGGATACCAGTCATGCCTGCGCAGCGATTCCAGGGAGCAACCACTCCACCGCTCTGCCAGTGTCGGCAGTCAACCGAGGCACAGAAGGAGGTTATTGATGAAAAGAATTCTAATGCTAATCGGAACAGTTCTGGCCTTTGCCAGCTGCCGCGCAACCGCTGATACGTTCACCTACGTCGGGTCTTGGGAAGTTGATCAGGGACCATCCTGGACCGTCGCCCCACCCGCGTATACGGGTCAGCAAGCAGCCGCACTGCTCTTTGGCGGCACACCGAGCGAGTATGCGATCTCAACTAACGGAACCGATCCAACCGATATTAATTTTGAAGACTGGGTTTCCACCTACTTCGGCGCCTGCGGCGGCACCTTTCCGTGCGGGACGCTATCGGCGGACAACTTTGTTGTGACCGAGGATGGACACTACGATGCTGGCGGCGACACCTCGTCTTACGTTGAAGACTGGGCGGTAGGCTCCCAGTACGTGAACTATGCGTTCCTGGAAACTCCCGTTGGCACTCCTGAGCCGGGAACATGGCTTCTAATGGGCTCCGGACTGCTCTGGCTGGCTCTGTTGGCCAAGCGCAGGAAGCCGGCAGCACTCACGCCGAGCGCCGGCAGCCTCACATAAACGCATACGCAGGCCTGGAAAAAGCCGGAGACCATGGTCTCCGGCTTTTCTGTTTCTCGCTCAAATCAGTTCCACCCCCCACAGATCGTGCAGGTGGACGATGCCTTCGACTTTTTGGTCGGCATCGACGACGACGAGCGAGGTGATTTTGCGCTCTTCGAGAATGGCAAGCGCTTTGGCGGCCAATTCGCTCGATGCAATCGTGCGCGGATGCGCGTTCATGGCTTCGCCGGCGGTTTTGCTGAGCGCCGCACCGCCCTCGCGCTCTAATAACCTGCGCAAATCTCCGTCGGAAATCACGCCTCGCAGACGGCCGTCCTGCTGCACGGTGGTGACGCCGAGCTTCTTGGACGACATCTCGAAGATCACGTCGGCCATCGATGTCGTGGGCGCGACGACGGGGATCTCGTCGCCGGTGTGCATCAGCTCGCGCACCTTCGCGAGCTGTTTGCCGAGCTTGCCGCCGGGATGCAGCTCGGCGAAATCTTCGGCGCGAAAGCCTTTGCGCAGACTGACGGCGACGGCCAGGGCATCGCCGAGCGCAAGCATGGCGGTGGTCGAGGCCGTGGGAGCGAGATTTAAGCCGCAGGCCTCACGCTCGACCGAGCAATCGAGCGCGACGTCGCTGGCCTCGGCCAAAGTCGATTGCAGATTGCAGCAGAACGAGATGAGCGCGTCGCCCTTGCGCTTGACGGTGGCGAGCAGGCGGAGGATCTCCTCGGTTTCGCCGCTGGCCGAGAGCGCGATGACTACGTCGCCCGCCATGAGCACACCCAGGTCGCCGTGCACGGCCTCGGCTGGGTGCAGAAACAGCGCCGCCGAGCCGGTGGAGCTGAGCGTGGCGGCGATTTTCTGCGCGACGATGCCGCTCTTGCCCATGCCGGTGACGACCACGCGGCCATTGGACTCGCCGCAGCGGAGGATCATCTCGACGGATCGCGCGAAGGGCTCGGCCATGGGACCTTCAAGGCGCACGGCAAGAGCCTCAAGCGCAGCGGCTTCAGTGCGCACTAGCTCGGCCGGCTGGAACGCGTCATTTGGCTTGGAAGAGCTCATTGGCATTTGATGGTAACAAAGACAGGGACCAAGGGACCAAGGGAACGAGGGAACGAGAAAGCAGAAGCAGTAGCAATACGTCGTAACTCAAGGGCGGCGGAGCA
>CAVXOO010000334.1:0-16827 GCA_963762945.1 uncultured Acidobacteriaceae bacterium
GTCGCGTCGGTTGCGTTGTAGGTGACTCCGGCTTCCTCCGTAGCTGCTTCTTTAATGGACTGCACGGGTCTAGGCTATCAGCTTTCTGCTTCGGCACTGAGGCATGTGGATTCGGGGTTCGGGGGAGATCGAACGCGTGGAACTCCTACCTCATGATTATTCTAATTCGGGAAAGGGCCGGATGGGGTATTTGTTTGCGGGGGGCGGAGGGTTTCCGAGCTTTGCGCAGACCCGCTCATCGCGGCCTCATGGGGCCGCGATGAACGGGGCACAGTCTCCGGTGTTGTCGTGGTATCCCCGGTCCCCAAAGGCGAGGGACCGGGGGCACCCGGCGGTGTTGGCGGGGTTAGCGGAGTTGGGTGGACATCAACTGGGTCTAAAAAAGCGGCGTAAATTGAAAACGCCAGAGACCGAAGCCTCTGGCGTCTCAATCTTGATCACTCGGTAGTACAGCCGTTGCTGCGTCCTCCGGTTGCTCCAGCGGATGGCCTTCAGCTTTCGCTGACGCCGTTTCCTCTGGCTGCGCCGGCACTCGACCTCCGACTTTCGTCTTCGGCCTGCACTCCAGCGCGCCCGGTGGCCAACCCTCCGGCTCGGATCGGTTACGTGTCCTCGGCTCGGCTGGCGCGCACTACCGATTTGCATCGGCGCTCCGCGCATCCTGCCGCCCTTTGGCGATCCATCAGACTTGCGCCTGACGATCCTGGTTTCATCGGACTTGCGCCCGACAATCCTGGTTCCATCCAGCTTGCGCCGAATGGCCCCTTCCTCCGGCCAGGCCGACGACCTACCTCCGACTCGCATCGGACGAAAATCCTTTGGCTCGGCTGACGGCTGCATCCGGCTTGCGCCAAACGCTGCCCCTGCTCCCCCGGCTGGCTTCCACCTCCGGATTGCTCCGGCTGCTTCCACCCTCCGGCTTCACCGGCCGCGAGACCACGCGGCTTGCGCCTTGCGATCTCTTCTCCGGTTGAACCTACAATGCACTCCTTGCTTCCACCGAACCTTGCATCGCCGGCTGAGCCGTCGATGAGTATTCCGTTTCCACCGGCCTGTGCATCTTCCGGAATCACCCAGCTTGAACAACTTCCGGCTTGCGCCGTCATTTGCAATCTCTGGTGCGTCCAGCGATCCCTCTCAGGCTTGCGCCCGAGGTTTCACCCTCTGTCCGGGCTGACGGCCATCCTCCGGTTCTCACCGGCTGTTCGCTCCGTCCGCCTTACTGGCGATTCGCTTCCGGCTTGCGCCGACTGCGTTTTCATTCCAGCTTCCGGCGACCAACTCCGATGCCCTACTGGGTCATCAGTTGAATGAGACATTACGTCGGATCAATCTGTGGATTCAAGTGCAAAAGTCAAGTTAATTTGTGGATTTCACCGATCTTGGTGCAAGTGACCGAATTCCACACTCGGACGTGACCGTTTTCGGATGTACCAAGACGGTAACCTTGTGACCATGCGTTGTCAAGCGGCGTGACCACGTGACCGAGGCGTGACCGGAAGATGTGACCGGGCGCGGTCACGCGCCGGTCACGTGGGGCTTTGGTCACGTTAGGAGCTGCGGGCTTTTGGTCACCGTGAGCCGGCTCCCCGCTCTTCGGTTTGGATGGGGGGGTGGGGGGTTTTCGCGCGGGCTTTTTTCTGGCCCGCGCGGGTTCTTCTCTTCATGGATCGCTGAGCTTCCCTCTGCCGCTTTCGATGGCACCATGCTGCGGGGGTTCGGGGGTGGCAAACCCCCGAGTGCGCTTCGGGGCTTAGCCCCGGAGGGCTACGGTGCCACCAGCCTGGCCAGCTGCTGGACTGCGCCCTGCAACTGCGCCAGCCGGGTGAGGAATTGCGGGGTGACCTGACCGTGAACCCGCTGCACCTGCGACGTGGCACGCTCAACTGCCGTGAGAGCTACCGAAAGGGACTGAGACGCTGATACCGAAACTGCTGACTGGGCCATGTGCTTGCCCTCCTTGTCAGGCATGTCCCTTGCGCCGAGTCAAGGGCGGAGGTGGCCAGCGGCCACCGGAGTGGCTAAGCCACGCGGAGCGCCCTTGACCGGCGCGGCAGAATACATCTTCGCGAGGGCAAGCACCGGTCCTGCATGAGGGGCTGCGGAGTAGCCCTGCACGCGGCTTTCGTCTGGCCGCGTGTGCTCTTTATAGCTTTTTGTTTTTTATAACGCGCGCGTGCACGGACCCGGATGCGAGCCGTACTGGAGGGCAAGGGCGGCCCGGGCCGCCGGGTGGGGGCGGGTGGTGGATTAATAGCGTGACGGCGTGAGCGGCGGGCGGGTTTTTGCCCGCCGATTGCGCCGTGGCGCTGCGGGGACGCCGCAGCGGGATGCGTCGGACTGCACGGGTGCAGCGCGCTTTGCACGCCGCTGGCGGGAGGCTTTACCCCGGCCAGCGGCGTGCTGCGCGCGGTCTGGCGTTGGTGAGTCGTGGCGTCGGGCTGCGCCGGCCTAGCGAGGCCGAGCATGATCCGCCGCGCACGTGGAGCGGCGGGCGAGGCCGAGCGGTTTTGGGGTGGGGGTTTCCCTTGGGCGCTGCCCTGCGATGCGTCCTAGGTCAATTGTGGGGCTTGTTTTTTGGTAGGAGTTCGGCGTCGAGGCCGATGGCCGCGACGAGCCGAGAAAGCGTCTCGACGCTTAGGCGCCTGCGGCCGCTGGTGAAATTGGAGATTGTCGATGGAGTGAGCCGCGCCTGCGCTGCGAGGAGTTTCACGCTGGTCTGTCCGCTGTCGATGCGCCTCTGGATGAGGCGTGGGAGATCGGCGTGGATACGGTTGATTGTCAGCTTGCTTGCCCTGAAAAAATGGGCCGTCCTCTATGGAGCCCGGCCCTGAGTTTGTATTGCTCGATCTGCAGCAGCCGACCCGCGTTGAGTCGGACGTGCTGAGTGTAGCCCGGCTTCAGTCCGGGCCGCAAGCCGTGAGCACACGGCGGGCGGCGATGCGGGCGTCAGCCCGCATCGTGGCCGGGTCTGTCTCCGTCGCTGCCCGATAGAGTTCGGCTGCGGAGCGGGCTATGATTTGCCGGGTTTGCTCATTGACGACTTGGCTGGTGAGTGCGAGGTTTTCGGGGCTTCGGCCTTCGCGTTCGCAGTCGGCTGGTTGCATGGCTTCTCCTTGGGTTCTCGGTTCGCCGGTGGCGGAGCCACCGGCGTCTGGTTTTGTTTCGGTGGGTTGAGGCGTGCTGACATGCACGCGGCTGTGCACCAGGTTCCGGTTTCCGGGTGCGGCGGGTGGGCCCGGCCGCAGCCGGGGCACGACACTGGCTTGTTTGCTTGGTTGGCGTGGTTTCTGGCGTAGGCTTCGGCGATGATCTGGTCGGTGTTCATGCCGCCCTCGCTTTCTGGCCGCGCCGCGCCGCGAGGCGCGGGCGCCCCGGTGCCTTGGTTGCCTTCTGTTCTTTCAGGAGGGTCAGGGCGACCTGTCCGGCGTAGAGCATCTGGCTGGCCTCCTTGCCGGTGAATACGCCGAATACGATGCCCTGGGCCACGCACGCGATGTAGCCCTTGATGCTCGGGGCGTCGTCCAGTGTGGGCATGTAGAGCTTGAACTGGATGACGAGCCGGTCGCGTTTCTCGACGGCGTTTAGGCCTTCTTGGTAGGCCTTTTCTTCGGCGACGGTCATCGCCATCATGCAGCGCCGGACGTACTCTTCCGGCGTGCCGAGCCTGGGCGGTGGGTAGTCCTCGGCCGCCCGGAGGGCGGCGGCGAGGAGTTTTGTCCGGTCGAGGTTTGTCATGCGGTCCTTTCTCCGTTTTCGGTTGGGCGTTCTAGGTCCTCGGCCGAGATGTCGATGGCGTTGTTTCCGAGGTACCAGAGCGTGGTCTGGAGGCTGGCGTGGCAGAGTAGCCGCTGGACCTTTCGCAGGTCGTGCGTGCGCTCGTAGAGCGCACGCGCGGCGGTGCGGCGGATGTCGTGAAACGTCCAGCGTCCGGCGATGCCTGCGGTGAGTTGGGCTTTGCGCAGAAGCATCGACATGTAGTGCGGGTGGAAGGCTTTTCGCTGGCCAGAATGGAACTGCCAGACGAGCGGTTCGGTCGCGTCCTTGGCTCCAGCACAGACCCAGAGCAGCCTTTCGTAGAGCCGCCGTGTCATCGGCAGGCTGTACTGCGCGTTGTTCTTGGTTCTGCCGCTGATGAGCCGCCGCCCGAAGTCACAATTGTTTGTTGCCAGGCGCGCGATGGTGCCGTGTCTGAGGGCAGCTTCGTGAGCGAGGAGCAGGGCGACCTGCAGACCTGCCGGGGCTACGCGCAGGACGGCTTCGAACTCGACTTCTGGGACCGTCCTTTCGACTGGGCGCGGCGCACGGGTTTTCGGAAAGGCAAGGGTTGCTTCGAGCGGCGCGCCAGCGGCGCGGAGCGCCGCGCGGGCGTAGGCTGCGCCGTTGCGTTTGATGGCGGGTGTTTTGCCTTCGAACTCGGCGGCGATTCGAGCAATGTGGGCCGGGGTGATGTTGCCTGGCTCGAGATGTCCGGCATGCTTATTGATGGCACGACGGACCCACGCGCGGACGTTGAGCGGGGCGAGGCTCTGCGCCGTAGTTTCCGAGCCTCGGCCCGCGCCTGAGGGTTTGGGGTCAGAGCTGCTTCGGCCAGTTCTGCCTGGGCTTTCGTTGCGTAGTTGCGGCGCAGCCGCGTGCCGTCCACGGTGCGGACATCTATCTGCCAGCTGCCGCCTCGTTGTCTGATTGGCATGGTTCCCTCTGGTCACGTCCCGAGAGAATTTGTGGATATCACCGAGGTTGGTGCATTGTTGAGAGTTTTTGGGGCGGGGAGGGGGTTTGAGGGGAACGGAGGGGTGCGCATCGATGCGTTCGCGCGAGAGAACGGGTGAAGGGATGGGCGCGTGACCAGCGGTTGAGAAGGCGCAAAGGGACAAGAACAGCGAGTTGGCGTCGCGTGGGCGACGTGGCGAGTTCGCAGGTTGGCGGTTTCATGGAGCACGGCTGGAGACGGGGGCGGAGCCAAGATAAAACTCATTGGCTCTCGAGCATATCCTGGGAATTCGCGACCTAAAAAAACGGAAGAACAACCGCAGATCCCCATTCGACTTCGATTGCTACGCAATCTTCGCTCAGGGCAGGCTTTCGACTTCGCTTACCCCGAATTCGCATTGCGAATCCGGGGCCCCAAACGCGCTTCGCTCAGGATGACAGCGCTATTTAGTTTGTGAATTTAAGGAACGGGAAGCTATTGCTAGGGCGTGCTGAGGTTTTCCCATTGGTTGGGGTTGCGGCGGAGATGCCAGCAGGGGTCCTGGTTGTCCTGGGGGAAGAGGGCGAGGGCGCAGGAGACATTGGCGGTTCCGAGGAAGTCGTACTCGGTTTTTTGGCCTTTGAGGGGAACGGAGAGGAAGCGGCTGACGGCGACGGAGGAATGCGGCGAGCCGCGAAGCTTGTAGACGGAGAGGTCAACGGCGAAGGCGACGAGGGAAACCACGGCAAATCCGAGCAGGCCACGCAAGAGCCAACCGCCGAGGCGACGCATCATCGATCTCCTTCGATGGGGATGCATTCAGAATAGCCGCAAGAGCGGGCGGAAAGGCGCGATTTTTTATGGCTTGCCCTCCGTACTCCGTTTACAATCGACCGCAGTTCGACATCGCAAGATCCGCCCGCGTTTTCCTGTTGCGCTTGCATTTTTTCTTGAGCCCCGCTCCTTCCGGTTCGGCATTGCCCCGCTGCGTTGGCATCGCTGGTTTCGCCGCCCAATCCACCAGAGGAGGCTCAATGGAAGATCGTCGCGCAGACGGCAATCCTGCCGTGCTCTCTTACAACAACATGCGCAGGGCCGTGGGCATCATTGCCCTTGCGCTTCCTTTCCTTCTGTCGCTGGGGAACATCCTTCTCACCCTCATAGGGCCGGGCCACTTGCTGCCCCGCCCGCTGCTCGAGAGCTGCGTCAGCAACTATTACTACACGGTGACCGGCCGTTTTCTGGTTGGGGGCCTCTGCGCCATTGCCATGTTCCTCATGTCCTGCCAGGGTTATGACCGCAGCGACGAGATCGCCGGCTACCTGGCCTGCGTGTTCGCGCTGGGGGTTGCATTCTTTCCCACCACCGACCCATCGATTCCCGATCCATCCGGCTTTGCCAAGGCGATTTCGAACGTGCACCGGGGCTCAGCCGCTCTTTTGTTTCTCACTCTCGCCTATTTCTGTTTGTTTCTGTTCCGGAAAACCTCGGGGCTGAGAGAGCCGACTCGCCAAAAGCTGATGAGAAACACGGTCTACACCATCTGCGGCTGGACGATTATCGGTTGCATCGTCGTCATGACGAGCCTGAACATTCCGGCGGTAAGCAGTTTTCTTGCGCCCATCAATCCGCTTTTTACCTTTGAATCGCTGGCTCTGCTCGCCTTCGGGCTGGCCTGGTTGACCAAGGGCGACGGCTTTCTGCCTGACGATCCGGGTGAAGTGGAAGCCGCCGCGCCTGCGCCCGCAGCCTGAACGCGCATTTCTACCACAGGACCTACGCGGCCAGCGGTTCGCTGATGCGGCGCTAGACGAGAAAGGGCCAGCCATTGCGGCTGGCCCTTCTGCTTATTTCGATCCTGGCCGCTTCAAAACTTGACGCTGGCGGCGCGGGGGGAGATGCCGCTTAGTTCTGCGGCGCGGGCTTCAGCGTATGCGGCTGCGCCGATGAGGGCGGTGCGGGATTCGAGGATGACGCGGACTGGCGTGTTGACGAGCAACTGGCTGAGGCGGCCCTTGTCCGTGAAGGCTTTTACGAAGGTTCCGTCCTTGAGTTTCTCGAGAATGCGTGGGGCGATGCCGCCGCCGACGTAGAGGCCACCGACGGAGAGAATCTTGAGCGCGAGATTGCCGGCCTCTGCGCCGTAGGCGGCGACAAACATGTCGAGAGCGCGCTCGCAGATTTCGCTTTTGGCCTTCATGGCGAGTTCGGTGACGACGGCGTTGGGGTCTTCTGTACGCATGCGCTCGGCGAGCCAGGCCGGCTCTTCAAGGCCGCGCACGTCGCGCAGGAACTCGTAGATGTTGGTGATGCCCTGGCCGCTGACGACGCGCTCAAAGCTGATGCGGCCGTTGTATTTCTGCATGAGAAAACGCAGGAGGTCGATCTCGTCCTCGTTGCGGGGCGCGTAATCGGAGTGGCCGCCCTCGGAGGGGTAAGGCACATAGTGGCGGCCGTCGAAGACGAGGAAGGCCTCGCCGAGTCCGGTGCCGGCGGAGATGAGTGCGCGGTTGCCGACCTGCTGAGGGTCGCCGTCGCTGAGGGTATAAATCTGGTCGGGACCGAGCTCGGCGATGCCGTAGCCGTTGGCCTGGAGATCGTTAATCAGGAAGACGTAATCGATGTTGAGGTTCTTCGCCAGCTCGCGGCTGTCGAGGGTCCAGGGCAGGTTGGTGAGGCGCAGACGGCCGTCGCGGACGGGGCCGGGCACGCCAAAACAGGCTGCGGTGATTTTCTCCGAGACCAGGAATTCCTTCACGATGGCTTCGAGGCCGGCGTAGTCCTTGGCTGGATATTGCTTGTCGCGGGTGTGCTTGAGATTGCCGTCGGTGAAATCGAATAAAGCCAGATGAACTTTGGTGCCGCCTACATCGCCTGCAAGAATCATTGATCCCTCTCAAAAGTGCCGCAGCCTTCGGCGTCCGGAGGGGGCAGCAGCGAGGCGGCGGCCCGGTCCAGAAGCAAAGTCAGTATACCGCCAGCGGGGCGGATCAACTGGCTGGGCAGGCGTTCGGGATCGGATGGGCCGAGCCAGACTTCTTTTAGAATCTGGGCCTTGTCTTGGCCGGCGATGAGGAAGAAGACGTGCGACCCGCGGTTGATGACGGGCGCGGTGAGGGTGACGCGCCAGGAGTCTTTGGCCTGGACATGATTTGCGACGGCGAGGCGGGCGAGCTCGTGGAGGGCCGGGGTGTGGGGAAAAAGAGACGCAGTGTGTCCATCTGGACCCATGCCGAGGGCGATGAGGTCGAACTGCGGCAGCTCGGCGCCCTCGAGGCGGAAGGCGTTGCGCAGCTCGGACTCGTAGCGGGCGGCGGAGGTTTCGGGCGGGAGCTCGCCTTCGATGCGATGGATTTGCCCGGGGGCGAGCGGGACGTGGTCGAGGAGGGTTTCGCGGGTCATGCGGTAGTTGGAGTCGGGGTCGGTGGGGGGGACCGAGCGCTCGTCGACCCACCAGAGATCGAGCTTGGGCCAGGGCACGCGGGCGCGCCAGGGCTGGGTGGGATCGGCGAGGAGGGCGAAGGCGGCTTTGGGCGTGGAGCCGCCGCTGATGGCAACGCGGGCACGGCCGCGAGCGGCTACGGCTTGCCCGGCCTGCTCGATGAAATGCCGCACGGCGAGGGCGGCAAGGGCTTCGGGGCCGGGCGCGATTTGGTAGACGATTTTTAGGGGTTGGGGCATGAGATGCACCGCTGGATTCTACGTTACATAGAGGAACTCTGCTAGCCAAAAGTTACGGCAAGCCGGCGTCGATTCCTAGGGCTTGCGCCACCGCCCGCAGGGTTTTGTCGCGCGTCCAGAGCTTCGTTCCCGGCGCGATAAGACATGACGCGACCAGGTGCGCATCGGTGAGGCCGACGCCTTTTGCGTAAAGCCGATGCGCTTCGATCATTTGCCGAAGATCGCTCAGTTGCGCTACCCGTACTTTCAAGATCGCATCCAGCGCGGCAAGCGTTCCTGCGCGGTCACGGAACGAACCGAGGGCCAACTCGGCCACGATGAAGGGATGCATCAGGACCTGTCCGCTGTTGAGCAAGCCCCGCATCTGCGCGTTGTGACGCCGCAGATGGTCGATCCAGATTGTCGTGTCCGCAAGGATCACAGACGATCGACTCTCAGACGCTTGATGTCTTCGAGCTCGGGCATGGTGCCGCCGAGTGCGGCAAGCTGGCGCGAAGCCTCGACGTGAATCAGCACCTTGAGCGCCTCGCGCAGGAGGGCTGTGCGCTCGGTAATGCCTGTGTACTCCTGGGCGGTCTTCACGAGATCGTCGTCGAGTGAGACTGTGGTGCGCATGGTCACCTCTCAGGCATCAATTATAGCATCATTTGGTGATATTTATGGTGCATTCGGGAGAGAGCGCGAGTTTGAGAAATTCGACCGGCCCTACGGGGCGGAGCGATTGGGGTTTGCATTCCCAGGGTTCCGTCCGCTTTGCGGACTCCACCCTGGGCTATTTTCGACGCTCCCTCCGGGAGCGGGAGGCAGCGGTATTGGCTGCGAGTGGAAGGCTTTCATTGTGCGGGTCAGGAGACCGGCGGTACGGGGCAGACCGGCGGTACAAGGCAGACCGGCGGTACGGAGTGGGGCCGGTGTGCGGCTCCCTGATCTCTGCCCCCGTCCACCGAGACTCGATCCCCGGCTTTACCGGCCGAGGTAGAGGCGGTATTGCTGTTCTAGGACGCCAGCGGCGCGGGCTAAGAGGAGCTTTGAGACGTTGTACTGGTAGAGGCTTTCGACGAGGTTGGTTTGGGCGGTTGCGAGGGCGGACTGGGCGGTGACAAGGGGGAGATTGTCGTCAACGCCGGCGTTGACGCGGTCGGTTTCGTCGGAGAGGGCGCGGGTGGCGAGATCGACATTGGAGCGGGCGACTTCAACCAACTGCTTGCTTGCGCTGACGTCGAGGAGGGCCGAGCGGAGCTGTTCGTCGATGTGGTTGGTGAGGTCGGCGAGCTGGGCGTCGATGGAGTTCTGGTACGCCTTGGATGCGTCTTCGTCGCCGCGCAGGCGGGCCTCGCGAAAGAGGGGAATGTTGAGGGTGCCGATGGCGGCGAAGTTGCCGTGGGTGCCGACCTGGTTGACGGTGCTGGTGCCGTAGTAGCTACTGAAGCTCAAAGTGGGCAGGCGCTGGCTGCGATAGGCGGCGTGCACGGCCTTATACTCGACGGCTTGGTTCTGGAGATTTTGATAATCCTGGCGGCTTTTGTAGGCGAGGGCGCGGAGTTCTTCCGGAGTTTGCTCGGCGAGGTCGCTATAGGGCGCGGGATCGGTGAGGACGATTTGCTGCGCGGGATCGACACCGATTTCGCGCTCAAGCAGGATGAGGTCTTTGGCTTGGCGGTTCTCTGCGACGATGAGGGACTGCTGCTGGGCTTCGAGCTCGACGCGGGCGCGGAGTTCTTCGAGATTGGCCACGGTGCCGGCGAGGTGGGCGGCGTGCGCGTGATCGAGTTCGACTTCGGCCTCGGCGACGCGGGCCTGGGCGTTGTCGACTTCAGACTGGTCGGCGACGGCGCGGAGATAGGCGATGGCGACCTGCTGGACGACCTCGCCGCGCGCCGACATTTTCTGGAAATATGCGGCGCGCTCGGCTGCGCCGGCCACCTTCCAACTCTCAATGACGGGCCCGGAGAAGAGGATCTGTTTGAAATGAATTTGTCCGTCGGTGAGGTCGTCGCGGGTGATCAGCGAGAGCCCTGCGGGAGTTTTGCCGCCGGGAAAGAGGGACGAAAACTTGGCGATGGTTTTGGGTCCGAAGCCCTGCGCGACCAGATTATGCATGTAGTAGCCGGTGTCGCCGGTGAGCCGGATGGTGGGAAGGAACTCTTGGAGGGCCTGGTTTTTCTCGCCGTGGAGGGCTTTTTCGCCGGCTTCGGCTTCTTTGAGGCCGAGGTTGTTCAGGAGGCCGCGGCGGATGGCGTCGTCGAGCGAGAGCTTGAGGGGATCGGCTGAGACGGGCTGGGCGGTGACGCTGCCGTAGAAGGGATTGGCGGCGGAGGTGGGGTTTTGCGCGTGGGAGGGGGCCGGCCCGGCCGAGAGAAGGAGCGGGAGGAGGAAAAGCGCGGCTTTGGCGCGCGGGAGTTGAGGATGAAGGCGCGGAATCACTGCCATTATTTTCTCAGATGAGGCTGGGGGCGGGAGGATGCAGGGGCGGAGCGGGAAATTGGGTGATTCCATAAGGGGAGGGGTGGGAATTTTGGGGTTCGTCCGGGTATTTGTGCGATCCCCGGTCCCCAAGGGCGAGGGACCGGGGGCACCCGGCGCATCTCTCAGGCCGGCTCTGCGCGGGGCGTTTCCACGGGCGCTGTCAGGCCTCCGGCTTCCATCAGTTTTTCTACGTCGAAGCCTTCTTTGCGGGAGCGCTGGTCGTAGTAGAGGAGGGTGACGGCGATGGGATAGAGCGGGCCGACGAGGACGGCAACCGCTGCGTAGAGGAGATAGATGACGATTTCGAAGACCTGGTGGTTGTGGCCGGGGGCGTGATGGCCGGCGTAGGCGAGGGTCGCGATCCACAAGGCGAGAAGGGCCGCAACGCCCTCGAGAACCAGGGCGCACGTAAAGGCCATGATCCAGGCGACGAGGATGCGGCCGCGGCTGGCTTTGGTGAGACGCCAACTGCGGCGGAGGGATTTGAATCCGGACGGTTCTTCCAAGGTTGCTGCAGGAATGGAAAACGAAAGGGAAAACTTGGCCCAGAAAATCAGAACTACGCCCGCAAGAATCGGCAACAGAAGCACGACAATCGCGGCAATGTTAGGCGTGTCACCCAACAGACCGAACTTGTCCTCTACCGTTCCGGTCGCAAAAAACACACCGAATGCGAGCGCCTCGGGAAGGATTAACCCCGAGAGAACCACGAGGAATGCCACCCAAAGATACCTGCGCCATCGCGCGGCAATGAAGCGCAGCGAACCCATGATCGAATGGCTCTCGCCGAACAAATCCCCGGAGACGGTCCAGACAAATGCAGGCGCGAATACACCCCACACAATACCGGAGATGTGCGAATACCCCCACGACTGAATCCAGCCAAAGACGAACCTTCCTCGCGCGGTTACCCCATCGAAGCCAAGCAACCGGTCTGTGTGCACCCAGGCGATGTCGGCCAGGTGGATAGCGAGGATGAGGGTGGCGGGAAGGGCGGCGATGCCGGCGAAGAGGAGGAACTTCTTGCGGTAGATCTCGAAGGTGCGGTCGAGAATCTCGCCCAGGTTCATGGGGCGGAGGGCGGCTGGCATAGGGTTTTCCTGGTTACGCGACAGTATACGGGAGTTGGCGGGGTTGGGGCGTGCGATCCCCGGTCCCCAGGGGCGAGGGACCGGCGGCGCCCGGCGATCTTCGCGCCGGCCCTACGGGGCGGCGGGTTCGTGGTGGCGCCTTGACCCAGGGTTCCCCCTGAGTTCGCTGACGCAAACTCAGGGTCCACCCTGGGCTATTTTCGACGGGCCCCTCCGGGGCCGGATTCTGCGTGGCTTCGGTTTCATTGTGCGGGCGTGGACGCCCGCACCACGGCCGGTCAGCCACCACAATGAGCATAGGTCGCTCGTTGGGGGCGATTCCGGGGCCGGGTCTACCAGCGTTCGTGCGATCCCCGGTCCCCAGGGGCGAGGGACCGGGGGCGCCCGGCGATCTTCGCGCCGGCCCTACGGGACGGCGGGTTCGTGGTGGTGCCTTGACCCAGGGTTCCCCCCTGAGTTCGCTGACGCAAACTCAGGGTCCACCCTGGGCTATTTTCGACGGGCCCCTCCGGGGCCGGATTCTGCGTGGCTTCGGTTTCATTGTGCGGGCGTGGACGCCCGCACCACGGCCGGTCAGCCACCACAATGAGCATAGGTCGCTCGTTGGGGGCGATTCCGGGGCCGGGTCTACCAGCGTTCGTGCGATCCCCGGTCCCCAGGGGCGAGGGACCGGGGGCGCCCGGCGATCTTCGCGCCGGCCCTACGGGACGGCGGGTTCGTGGTGGTGCCTTGACCCAGGGTTCCCCCCTGAGTTCGCTGACGCAAACTCAGGGTCCACCCTGGGCTATTTTCGACGGGCCCCTCCGGGGCCGGATTCTGCGTGGCTTCGGTTTCATTGTGCGGGCGTGGACGCCCGCACCACGGCCGGTCAGCCACCCCAACGAGCATAGGTCGCTCGTTGGGGGCGATTCCGGGGCCGGGTCTACCAGCGGTCGTGCGATCCCCGGTCCCTCCGCCGCGGCGGACGAGGGACCGGGGGCGCCCGGCGGTCAACCACCCCAACGAGCATAGATCGTTCGTTGAGGGCGATTCTGGGCCGGGTCTACCAGCGGTCGTAGAATCCCGGTCCCCAAAGGCGAGGGACCGGGGGCACCCGGCGTGCCCAGGTACGATCCCACGTCTCAGAGTCGAGACGTGGGGCACCCGGGAATTTGGGGCGATCGAAAGACAACCACAGATCCTTCGGCTCCGCTTACCCCCAATTCGCGTTGCGAATTCGGGGCCCCGAACGCGCTTCGCTCAGGATGACAAGTTGAATTGAGCAACCGGGGCGGAAGGGTCGATTTGGCGCGGGCCGGGAGCGGCCCGGGAACAGATTGGGGGCAATTTGCGTATACCATCACCATGCAGTGCGTGGGTACATTAAGCTGGGGCATGGCAGCACCTGCGGTGCGGCAGACCTTTGGACGAGTGAAGGTGCTGGAAGCCGCAACACCTGCGGTGGGGCAGGCCTTTGGACGGGCTGAGGTGTTGGAGCCCGCATCAGCGCCGGAGAGCGAGGCTTGCAGGCTGGTGGAGGCGGGCGCTGATGCCCCAAGGCTGGCGCGGCAGGATGAGACGCGGTGCGCGGCGGTGGCTTTGGGTGCGGGCGCTGTGGGGGCTGGGCCGGCGGGCCGGGCGGCGTTGGCCAGGCACGCGGGGTCGACGGAGGTAAGAGCTCTGGATACGGAATGGACCGAGATCGTCCGCCGCTCGATGAACGGCGACTCGGGCGCATGGGCCGAGATGGTCCGGGCGCATCAGAAGCGTGTGTACGGATTGTGCTACCGCTTTACGGGCAACCCGGCGGACGCCGAAGACCTGACGCAGGATGTCTTCCTGAAGATTTATACGAATCTAAGTAGTTTTGACGGCACACGCGGCAGCCTGCCGGTGTGGATTACCACCATGACGCGGAATCTGCTGGTGGACAACTTCCGGCGTACGCGGAATCAGCGGGCGACGGGTTCGCTGGACGAGGGTTGGGAGCAGACAGATGAGCAGCGGCCGCGCTTGAGCGTTGCCGACCGGCTGGCCGATCAAGGCCCGTCGCCGCACGACGCCGCGGCGCGGAACGAGTTGAAGAAGATGGTGGAGAAGGCATTGATGAAGGTGAGCGCGGATCTGCGCGAGGCAGTGATTTTGAGAGATTTACAGGATCTGGATTACAAGGAGATTGCGCAGGTTTTAGGGATTCCCGAAGGGACCGTGAAATCGCGCATCAGCAGGGGCCGGGCGGAACTTGCACGGCTTCTGGATCGTAACAAGAGGGAGGTGATGTAGCCATGACAGAGGGCACACACATTTCGGGTTCACCCGCCTGCGCAGAGTGGGAAGCGCAGTTGACGGATGCAGTGGACGGGCTGCTTAGCCCGGAGGAAGAAGCGCGGTTTGACGCGCATAAATTGCACTGCCCGGCTTGCACGGAGCTGTACGAAGAGGCGCGCAAGGGCCGCGAGTGGCTGGAGTTTCTGTCGCCGGAGCCGGAGCCGCCAGAATGGCTGCTGGGGAAGATTCTGGCGACGACGGGGCCGGGACATGAAGCGTGCGGATTGCCGGTTGCGGCGGGGCTGAGCGAAGTTCCTGATTTCGTACCCCCCGTGTGGCAACAGCCGGGATTCGTGGCGCGGATGCGATCGAGTGCGGCGCCGCGGATGGCGATGACGGCGGCGATGGCGTTCTTTTCGATTGCGCTGACGCTGAACCTGACGGGCGTGGGGCTGAACAGCCTGCGGCTTGCCGACTTGAGTCCGCGCGTGTTGCGGTCGTACATGGAACGGCAACTGACCATGGCTTCAGTGCCGGTTGTGCGCTACTACGATCACTTGCGGATTGTGCATGTGGTGGAATCGCGGGTGCGGGAGTTCGAGAGCCGGAACCAGGATGACGGCAACGGCGGCGTGCGGCAACAGAAGCAAACGCAGCCGGCGACGCCGGGAGAGAGTTGGGAGAACAGGGACCGAGGGAACAAGGGAACAAGGGAACAAGAAAGCAGGGACCAAGGGAACGAGGGAACTAGGGACCAAGGACCTGGCGACCAAGGCGCTCCAGCTCAGACTTACGGAGGCGGCGGTGGGGCGAACGGGGAGTTTGTGGAGACGGCACTTCGGTTTCCGATGTTGAACCGGGCCTCACGTGGTGTCGTGCTATCCCACCCATTCCGCACAAGACGCGGAATGGATGGGGCACCCAATCTTCTCCGCACAGGACGTAGAAAGAATGGGGCGGCCAATCGTCTCCGCACTGAACTCAGAAAGAACGGGACGTCCGATCGTCAATATTTGCGAGCCGATTTACGGGCCGGATCAACGAAGGCGAAATACACCAGTGGGAATGGCGGCGGTTCCATGGTGCAAGGGTTAGAGAGGAGCTCGCCATGGATTGCGTAAACCATAGCGGCGTGAATGCGGTGTCGTACTGCCAGAGCTGCGGCAAGGCTATGTGCCAGGAGTGCGTGCGCAAGGGATCGGGCGGACAGATTTTCTGCGAGCCGTGCTGGATGACGTGGTCGGCAGCGGCGAACCGGCAGCGGCCCTATGTGCCTCCGTCGATCGAGGGACCGAGTCCGGGACTGGCGGCGGTGCTGGGAGCGATTCCCGGAGTGGGCGCGTTTTATAACGGCCAGTTCATCAAGGGCATGGTGCACGTGGCGATCTTCGCGGTGCTGGTGAGCGCATCGCACGTGTTCGGCGTGTTTGGAATCTTTGTGGCGGCGTGGATCTTCTACCAGATGTTCGACGCGTATCACACGGCGAGAGCGCGGAGGGACGGAGATCCGCTGCCCGATCCGCTGGGACTGAACGAATTGAGCGGTTGGTTTACCGCGGGCGGGCGGGGGCCCCAGGGTCCGCCGCAGCAGCAGGGAGCGGGAGCGGCGGGAACGGGTCAGGCTTCGTATCAGGCCCCATTTCAGGCGCCGTATCAGAATCCGTATCAAAATCCGTATCAGGCTCCGAATCAGGGAGCTCCTTATCAGGCTGCCTACACGCCGCCTCGGCCGGAAGCAGCGGGGCCCTGGTTTCCGCCGATGCCGCCGATACCGCCTATTCCACCGATTCCCCCCATTTCGCCGATGCAAGCGGCGCATTGGCAGCGGCGGGAGCCGGTGGGAGCGATCATTCTGATCGCGCTGGGCGTGCTGCTTTTGCTGGGTCAGTTCGATTGGTTCTCCTGGCACATCTTCCAGTACTTCTGGCCGATGGTGCTGATCGGGTTGGGTGTGTGGCTGATTGTAAGGCGCGTGCACGAGACGCGGGGCGTGCCGCCGGGCAATTTGCAAAACGGGCCACAGAACGGGTCGCAGGATAGCTCGCAAGGGGGGCAGCAATGAACCGCTACATGATGATTCGCAGAGTGCGCGGTCCGGCGTTTCTGCTGCTGGTGGGCGTGAACGCGTTGCTGGCGCAGCGAGGCATTCTGGGCTGGGGCCAAAGCTGGCCGTTCTTTTTGATCCTGGCGGGACTGCTGATGCTGGCCGAACGGGCGGCGCTGGCATGGGACGGCTATCCGCCTGTTGCGGGAGCGCCGTGGTGTGGACCGGGGCCGGGAATGGGGCAACAACCGGGACAGGGAGCGAGTTCGAGCGCTCCGGCTGCGGGAACGGGACAGGGAACGAATGCAGGCGTTGCGCCGGCGAGCGCTGGACCCGTTGCAGGACAGGGCACCGGAGAGGGCGTGGTTTTTTCCAGGAACACGCCGGTGTTGGAGGCGATTTCCAGGACCTTTGAACCGGTGCTGAGATGGCCGGTGGCCAGCAATATGCTGCCTGCTTGTTCAAGTGCGCGGACCTCATCGTGGCGGACGTGGAAGTGACGTAGGCGTAGTGAATAGAGGATTCGCGATCGACGGTGTCCGCCAGTTGGACCAGCGAGCAATCCAGGCAGAGCACCACGCGCAACGGCAGGCACGTGTGGTAGT
>CAVXOO010000335.1:0-10069 GCA_963762945.1 uncultured Acidobacteriaceae bacterium
GAGGATTGAGACCTGATCGATCGGAACGCCGGCCAAAAGCATCTCGACGGCGAAGGTATCGCGGAACATATGGCAGTGGCTACGCTTTGGCGTGCCGTCTGGCTTGCGGAGATCGGCGACTTTGAAGAGTCGGCGATAAGCGCGCTGCCAGTTGGCGACAAACGTCTTAGGCAAGCCGTTGCCGGACCAGAAGAAGTAATTCGGATTCGGCTTGAGGCCGGGCGGGATTGAACGCAGGAGATCGGCAACGTGCGGCGGTAGCGGCACAAAAACAGGAATGCCGGTCTTGGCCTGGTAGAGCAAAAGCTTGTTTTCATCGAGCCTTGAGCATTCCAGTGTGACCGCATCACGGATTCGCAGGCCGCTCCAGCGCATCAGCTCCGTAAGGGCACGGATGCGAATGCCGCGTTTCTCGGGAGCCCACAACCGCTCCGCGTCCTCGCCAAGGCGATAGGTAGCGCCGATGATGCGCTTGTATTCGTCTGCGGTGAAGTAGTCCGTCGGTACATGCTTGGCGATTACTCGGCCCATGGTTGCCGTGGGATTGTCTTTCAGCCAACCATGACGCACGCAGAACCAGAAGAATCCGACAACGCGTTCGAACTTCTTTTTTCTCGCCAAGGGCTTGTCAACCCAGGTCGAGCGCCACTCGGTCATGTTGCGGACGTTCACGTCGCGGAGGAAGATGATCCGGTGTTGTTCGGAGAAAGCGAGGAGTTGTTTTTTGAAGATGTGTTCGAGCTTCTGGATTGTGGCTGGCGCCAGACCCCGCGCCTCGGCATCGGCCAGATAACCCTTGACAGCCTCTTTCACGGTGGGCAGCGTCCGCGCCTCTTTGACTTCGTCTCCGCCCTCCGCGGTGATCTCGTATTTTCGAGCCAGGCTCTCGGCTTGCTCCCAGGACCGTGTCTTCGCCGAGACGCGCAGGCTGCCGGGACGGCCGGGAACCGTGCCCATGATCCACTTCCAGCAACGGCAACGACGCCAGCCAGGATTATCCTTCTTTGGGCATTTGGAAGTGTGTCGAGTGTAGACCGTAAGCATGATGCTTTCAGCCTAGCACTCGTACAAAATTGGTACAAATTCTAACTCTAAGATTTTTCCACAGTCTAAAGCTATGATTGTATTGCTTTTAAGTATGGTGGAGGCGGCGGGAGTCGAACCCGCGTCCGAAATCGCTGTCAGCCGGGAGAGTCCATGCTGTGTCCGATTCGATTGGTTTCGCTTGCGGCGCTTAAGAACGGACAAGATGCGCCGCAAACTAGTCCGATGATCTTGTGGCTAGAACACGGACCGAGCCCTAACCACCAGCCTACTGAATGACGTCCGATTCGCAGCCCATAGGCAAGGCCGCGGAGGACGGCTGCTTATTTAATTAAGCAGCAAGTGCCAGTTCTTGGTTGGCAACTTTAGTTTTGCAGGCTGGTACGAGCGCCCACACCCCGACATGTCTCCCATGCCGCAATCGATCCCGTCGAAACCGTGACGCCCCCACATTCGCCCCCGTCAACGAAGACCTGTCGTCGGGGACCCCGGTATGCCACCCCGTTGACGAAGACCTGTCATTGGGCGCCCCGGAGATTGACGGCACCCCTTCTTTGATGCGCAAGGAATGCCAGCGGGTGCGAGCGCGTGCCGAATGGCTCGTGCTGCATATCTTTCATTTTACTCCGAATCGAGAATCATCGTGGCCGGATCGAAGCGGCATCGCCTATTGGCCGTTAGTTTGCTGCACTCATCGCCGCGGGAGTCGCGGTGTCAAGCCGGCGAATCTGGCGGGGCGCAAAATCGGCGCGCATGAAAAGCACCTTGTGCAAAACCAAGGCGGCAGCGCCGCGAAGGCGAGCGGCATCGCCGTCCATGGCCGCGGCTACGCGCGGGGTGCGTGAGGTAAAGGACGCGGCGATCAGCTGACTCTCGATCAGCGGCCGAATGCGCGGCCAGAGCGCCGTGCAGTCGCCCACGACGACAATGACCTCGGGCGAAAGGCCTGCAACCAGCATGGTCAATCCCCGCGCCAGGCAGGTCATCATCTTGTCGATCGAGCGCAAGGCGCGCAGGTCGCCAGCCAAGGCAAGCTGGAGCAACTCTTGAAACGTGGCGATTGTGCTCTCCGGCGCCAGCTCATGATAGTAGCGCAGGCCGGCGCGGTTGGAAGCAAACACCTCCCAGCAGCCCCGGTTCCCGCAACTGCACACGGGGCCCGATTCGTCGACGGTCATGTGGCCGAACTCACCTGCCATGTCGGCGAAGCCGCGCACCACGCGTCCATCCACCAGCATGCCGGTGCCGATGCCTTCCGATACCGACACCACGAGCATATTTGAAACGTCGTGGAAGTTCCCGAACCACCGCTCCGAGAACAAACAGGCGTTGGCGGCATTTTCCATTTCGATACGGTATTCGAGAACCCGCTGCAGTTCCTCGTGCAGATCGATCTGGTTCCATGGCGCGTTGGGCGAGAACAGCAGACGATGGGTTTTCTGATCCACGCGGCCGGAGACGCTGACTCCCAGTCCCTGGAAAACGCGGTCGGCAAATTCGGCCTTCAAAATGTGCGCGGCCTGCGCAATTTTTGCGATGACGGCACGGGCATCTTCGGCCGTGGAGCCGGCCTTGAGATCGTAAAAGACCACGTCCCGATCCAGTATCTTGCCGTTGATGTCCACGACCGCGAGGTTGGCCTTTCCCGGACGCAGGTCGATCGCAAACGTCACATGGCGGTCGTTCAGTGTGACAAAAGTGGGCCGGCGTCCGCGCGGCAATCTGCCCAGAGTACCGGGCAGCACCCAGCCCTCGTCGATGAGCTGGCCGACGATCTCCGAAACGGTGCTGGGCTGCAAACCTGTGAGCCGCGACAGATCGGCCCGGCTCACGGGCTGATGAAGATGGATGGCATGGAGAAGAATGTCGCAGTTGATCTCGCGTGCGGTCTCGCTGGAGGCTGCGGCGCGGCGGGGTCGAGTGGATCTGCCAGATTGGCGCATGATGGACTGCTATCTGATTCGGCTGGTTCCTGAAGCCCACCAACTGACGGCGAGCCTGGCCGCACGCAGATTTGGCGCGCGGCTTGTCGGCGGCAAGAGTGGCCCGCAACCACTATAACAGCCGGGATTGCAGCCAGGGAGGGATCGTCTCACGGCGTCTGCAACTCGGATGGAAAGAGAAAAAGCGCGCAAATGAATGCGGCAGCTCCCTTTTGAGGAACTGCCGCGTTTACCCAATCGAGGACAAGTTAGAAGATAAACTTGCCGCCGAAGAACCACAGACGCTCGCCCTGGCTACCACCCAGACCGCCGGCATTGGTTCCCTGCAACTCGCCTGAGATGACGCCAAAGGTCGAGTCATTGATATTGCCGTCAGGATTGGCGAAGTGCGGTGTATTCGTGAGGCTGATCGCCTGCGCTTCAAATTGGAAGGTCAGATATTCCCTGATCTTGAAATCCCGCTGCAGGTTGGCATCCACATCGAAATAGCCGGGACCGACGACCCAGTTACGACCCTGGCTTCCGAAGTTCGCCGTCGTCACGCGCGAAACCGTGGACGGATCGAAGTAACGGCAGGTTGTATCCCCGGCCGCACAAACGCCAGTGGACCATTTCGGTAGTCCATTGGTGATCTTGAAAGTTCCGTTTAGATTGACCGTTTGCGTCTGGCTGCCATTATCGTTCAGGGCGGAGCTGCCGGCTCCGGAATCGGTGAGCGTGAACGGAGTTCCGGCGAGCCTGCTGAGAACGCCGCTAAGCGTCCAGCCTCCCGCCAGATAGCTCGCAAAGCCGTGGTTCGCCATGCTCTGGCCTTTTCCAAAGGGAAGGCTGTAGACCCAATAGCCTTCAAAGTTGTATTTCCGATTGAACCCCGCCACGGCCTTGTTCTTCGCGAAATAGGCCGGGTAGGGCCAGCTGATTCCACTCAGCTCTTCGTTGTCTTCAAAGTCTTCAGCCTTCGCCCACGTATAAAGCAAGCCGATCTGCGAGGCCTGGCCGATCCGCCGTGTGACCTTGATTTGCATCGAGTCGTAATAGCTGTGTCCCAGCGGAACCAACGTGCTGACCCCGGCATAGGATTGACCTGCCGTAAGAAGACCCGCGGAAATACCGGCGGAGGTCAGCTGCCCTCCCGCCACGCCGCCGTTGATCGGCGAGGAGTTGAGGGCCGTGTTTTGTATCGGCCGAATCTCCCTGTTGCCCACGTAGGCAGCATCAGCCACGAATCCGGCGAACTGCTGCTCCAGGGTGAGGTTGTAGGAGTAAATGTACCCACGGCGGAAGTTCGGATAGTAGCCTACGGTGCTGGTACCTGTTCCCGTTGGAAGCGGAACCAGGCCCGTGCTGAGATTGATTGCTGCCGGCGCCACGATGCCGCTGGGCAACTGAGCATACGGCCCGGTGGCATTCAACCCCGTCAAGCTGGTGGAAGGAGCCGCATTGCTGTAGTTGACGGCACCGCCCGTACTGGGTCCGGTGAGGGCGCTGATGATCACCGTCGGATAGTCGTTGCGGAGATAACGCCAATTGTTGTCGTCAGCTCCCATCGCCCCGCCCAGCCGAACGATGGTCTTCGGTGTCACCGAGTAAGCAACGCCGATTCTGGGCAGGAACATTCCGGAACCGATAACCATGCCGTCGTCCTTGGGAATCGAGCCGTACCCGCCGACGAGAACTTTCATGAAGTTTGCGGTTCCGGGCGTCGTATCCAGTACACGCGCGCCCTTGTCATGATCGCTGTACGCCATCGGATAGCGCTCCCAGCGCAGGCCAAGATTGACGCTCAGTTTTTGCGTCACTTGCCACTGGTCGCGCCCATAGAATGCCCAGGTCGACCAACGTAACGCGATCGGGTCGGTAAGCTGTGTGGCCTTGCCGTCTTCATAAGGCAGACCCAACAGAAAGTCGGCAAAGGAACTGAACTGCGTAGTACTTGGTGCCCCAGCCGCGACCGTGCATTTTTCCGCGGAGACCGGCGGCCCGCCCGTGCAAGTCCACGGCTCGGTGCTGGTGCCGTTAAATCCGAAGGTGCCGCGCGCGGTTTGGAAGGCGGCGCCCTGCGGCTGGAAGTGATTCAGATCCACATGATCCCACTCCCCGCCTATGCGGATCTGGTGATGCCGCCTGGTCCAGGTAAGGTTCTCGTTTTCGACGAATTGGTTGTCGCGAAAAACGAAGGGATTGCCGGTGCTGGCGTTGCCCAGATTGGCAAATGTACTGAATTGGAAGGACGGAATTCCGTCATAGTCGATGTCACCTGCTGTGCCGGCCACCGTAGTATTCGTTCCCGGAATCTTCAGCGTGTCCAGCCCATAGGCTCCGAGCGAAGTGTCGGTATCCAGTGCTCCCAGGTGCTGCCGCGTGTATCCAATATCGCCGTCGATCAGCAGGTTGGGCGTGAAGGCATGGGTGCCTCCAAGGCCGATGATGTAGATATGGGTCGCTGCATTGCCCGGCTGGCCATTGTTGGTCGCATTGCCTCCCGCGGCGCCCAGGGACGGAGGATCGAAGATTCCCCCCTTTTGATAGGTAAAGTGCCCAAAGACCGTCGACATCTGCGAGGGAACCCAGTTGAGCTTGGCGTCGTATTGGTCGGTATCGAAAGTTCCCTTATATGGGGAGGTGTAGTTGGCGGTTGTAAGAGCTGGATTGGTCGCTGCGGGAATCAGCGAGGACATCGTCAAAGCTGCGGGATCAACCCGGTTCAGAGGGATCCGGTTGTTCGGGAACGCGGTGCGGCCGGAGCCGTCGGGGTTTCCGGTATTCGGATCGTAAATCGTGACCTGATTCCCGGCGCCATCTTTGAACCCAGTGAAATCGTAGTACCCGTTGGCCTTGGCGGTGGTGTATGTCAGGCTCCCGATGGGCACTGTCTGCGCGCTGATCGAGGCTGGCGAAAGCACCTGCCGCACTCCCTGATAGTCGCCGAAGAAGAAGAGCTTATCTCTCTTGATCGGGCCGCCCACCGCGGCGCCAAACTGATTGAAGATCTGCAGCGGCCGAACTCGCGTGCCGGCAGCAGGAGCAGGATTGGTGAAGTAGTTCAGGTTCTTCAGTTGGTCGTCGGTGTGAAACTCATGAACGGTGCCGTGGAAACTGTTGGTACCGGACTTGATCACGACGTTGACTGCCGCGCCGTTTACCCCACCCTGTTCGGCATCGTAGGAGTTGGTGGCGATATTGACTGTCTCGATGGCGTCCGACGAGGGTACATAGGCCACGTTGTTCGGCAGCCAGGGATACGCGTCCAGAATGCCGTCGATGCGCGTGCCGTTGCCTTGGGAAGATGAGCCGTTGACGTTGACGGTCATGGCGCGAGCCGGATTGCCGCCAGCGGAGTTACTCTCCACCGGGATGGTCGAGCCGGGGATGATGCGCAGCAGACCCTGAAAGTTCTTTCCTTCGGATGAAACCGAGGGAAGGCCCTGCAGTTCGACCGACGAAATGTCGGTGTGAACATCGGCGCGATCGGTCTGCAGCTCCGGCGGCGCTGTAGTCACGGTCACCGTTGCGGTCGCCTTGGCCACCGACAACTTCTCGTCCTCGCGGACCTCACTATTGGCGTCCAGCGCGACGTTGTCTGTCTCTGACGAGTTGAAGCCCGGCGCGGACACAACAACCTTCCAGAGCCCAGGCAGTAGTTCAGAGAATCTGTAGAGGCCACTGTTATCCGTCGTGGTCTCTTGCTTAATTCCCTTATGCATTTCGATCGCGTCCACCTTGGCGCCGGGAATGATTGCGCCGCTCGGATCGCTGACCGTGCCGATGATCGACCCGTAAAGCACCTGCGCGTGAGCTGCGATCCCGCTGCTCAAAAGCGCCACAAGCGCGACCATCATGATCAGTGGTCTGATCGCGCACGCTCCAACATTCGATTCCTTTTTTGGCCATCCAAACATAAACACCTCACAAAAATGTTTTTACTGCGTACAAACTTGCTGGCCCTTCGACTTCGTTTACAGGCAAAATGGCACTAACCAACCTGGAACAACCCCTCCGGGCGGCGATGCGAGCCCTTCCTGCCTGGTATTCTTCGTGATGCAAAGTATATGAGTAAACGTTTGCACGCAATATACACATCTCTAGATACTTCTGTCAATCAGAAAAAAACGTTCATTCTCAATGGGGTACAGTCGGCGTCGCTGAGCGATGGGAAATGGGGGACGGAAAAGATCGATCGCCAATTTTGTAACATATTCGTTATCAGATGTTTCGATGTCATCGAGTGCCAGCTTAGTGGTTTCGCCGGACTTTCAGTACTCCGAAGTAATGTCGGTTTCCGGTTACCTCGCCGTTCTTCAAATCGGCCCATCCAGGTCGGCGAGTCTCCTCGAGATTTTCCACATTTGTTTGCGTGCCGAAACTGCCGCCAGAACCTGGTGTGACCACTAAGGGTAGCCAGCCAATCGCGTCCCCTGTGAGGGAGAAAAAATCGCCCCAGTCGCCTCCGCGCAACGCGCAACTGACTGCGAAGTTCGGCATCTGACGATGAGGGCGCACGACCGGCATCGCCTCGGTGAGACAACTACACATCTGGCGGCAGGTGAGAGATCATGCCGAGACGGTTAAAGTGGCTATGGACAGCCCGCGCGTCCGGTAACGATGATCAATGAACGCATGAGCGGAATTCGCAATCCGGATAGGATGACCACCCGTGAGCCGTTACCCCGACTCGGGATTCGCGCATACGGCGCGGCGGCAATTGTCCTTGGCTTGGTCGGCCTGGTCTGGGGCGATTTTGCCACCAACTGGCAGCGCGTTCTACCCGACGCCCCCTTGCGCGAGCCGCTGGCTTATCTCACCGCCCTCTGCGAAGTTGCCTTCGGCAGCGCGATTCTATGGCGTCGGACGGCGCGGATCGGCGCTCTGCTGTTGACGATTCTCTACTCGGTCTTTGTTCTGCTGTGGGTGATTCAGACCATCAGGGTTCCGTTGGTGTATGACGGATGGGGCAACGTTTTCGAGGAGCTTTCGCTGGTGATTGGCGGCGCAGTGGCTTACGCCTCGCTCGCGCCGCCCGATTCTTTTGGGGCGGGGAAAGCTGGCTTGATCGGCCGCATCCTTGGCGTCTGCGCGCTCTCCTTTGGACTGGAGCACGCTCTTAACTTTGCCGGCGTGGCAACATGGGTGCCGAAATGGATTCCGCCTGGACAGATGTTCTGGTCCGTGGCGACGGCGGTTTCTTTTTTTTGGCCGCCGCTTCCCTTCTCTCCGGCATGAAGTCGAGTCTTGCCGCTACTTTGCTCACCGCGCAGATTATGGGCTTCGAGATCCTGGTGTGGATACCCAAGCTCATCGAGGCGCCGCACTCGCATTTCGTGTGGTCGGGGAATGCCATCGGCATCGCCATAGGCACCGCCGCCTGGGTGGTAGCCGATGCGCTCAGAGAACCGCTGCTAACGAATGCCGGCCTGAGTACATCCATTAACAGAGTGACGGCAGAAGGAGAGCGATTGCATGAGCAAGCCTGGCGCTGATTTCAAAATGCGACGCCGCGGAATGGCGTGGTGGCTGGGCGCGGCGCTCGGCACATCGATCGTAATCGCGGCGACGGGGTGGCTGGCGCGGCAAAACGCAGCCGCCATGGACGTAAAAAACGATACGCGGCAGCCGGTGCTGGTGGAGCTATTCACTTCGGAAGGTTGCTCGAGCTGCCCGCCCGCCGATCGACTGCTGGCCGATCTGGATCGCACGCAGCCGGTCGCGGGTGCAGATGTCATCGTACTGAGCGAGCATGTGACCTACTGGGACCACGAAGGCTGGCGGGACCCTTACTCGCTCGACGAAGTCACGGACAGGCAGCAATCCTATGACAACAACTTCGGAATGAGCCAGGTATATACGCCGCAGGCGATCGTGGACGGCGCAGTCCAGGTGTTGGGAAGCGACGAAGGCAAACTGACGCAGGCGATTTCGGGTGCCGCGGCCAGAAGCAAAGAGGAGCTGAGCATCGAGAACGCGGCATGGACGGGCGATGCTGTGAGCTTCACGATTCACCATGGAGACTTGACGAACGGCAAGATAAAACAGGGACTGGTAGCGGTATTGGCGGAGGATGAGACTGAAACCCCCGTCAAGAGCGGCGAGAATGCGGGCAAGATGCTCAAGAACGTGGCCGTGGTGCGTGTGCTCAGGGAAATCAACGCCTCAACTGCAGGCGTGCTGACGCTGAAGCTGCCGGCGGAAGACAAAGCGGCAAAAGGGCCGCTCAGGATCGTGGTCTTCGCGGTGGATAAGCACACTGGCCATGTGCTGGGAGCAGCGGAGCAAACCGTCACGCGATCATAGCCGCGCTGGGTCTGGAATTGGTTGAAAGACAACCGCAGGTCCTTCGACTTCGTTTGCCGCAAAATGCGCGGCAAACTCCGCTCAGATGACAACTTTATTTGTGTCGCGAACTTTAGGGATACGACACTAGAACAAAATCAGAATAAACGTGCCCTACAAAGAGTCTCAAGGGTGGCTTTTTCTTGGGGAAAAAGCCACTTGACAGCATCGCTTTCGGGGTACAGCTATTCTGATTTTGCTATAGCGGTGCCAGCGCGAGATCAGCGCGCAAGAATTCTGCGCAGATGCTGGACAGCGGGCAGCATTTGATCCTCACCGGTGTTGCCGAAGCCAAGAATCAGGCCCTGGCGCACCCGGTTGCCCGACCAGGAATGCGAGATGGGCCACAGCCACAGATTCTCTTGGGCAGCTCGCCTGGCCACCTCATGGTCGCTCAGAGAATCGGGCAGCATCACGGAGAGATGCATTCCCGCCTTCGCGCCGTGAACCTCCAGTGCATCGCCAAACTCCGCATGCAGGCTTTCGACCAGCGCGGTATACCTGGACTTATAGAGTGCGCGCATGCGGCGGATGTGCCGCGCAAATTGACCGGAGTTCATGAAATCGGTGAGCACTTCCTGGACAAGGTACGGGGGAAAGATGTCGGTGGCGACGCGGACCGATCGATAGATGTCCACGAGGTCGGGAGGAATGACTAAATAGCCGAGGCGCACGGAGGGAAAGAGGACTTTGCTGAAGGTTCCTATATAGATGAGCAAGGCACGAACCGAAACGAAAGGCATGTTAACAATAAA
>CAVXOO010000336.1:0-3132 GCA_963762945.1 uncultured Acidobacteriaceae bacterium
TCGAGGCCTCGAACGGTGAGTTCGCGCGGGCAGCCGATCAAGCGGGCAAGGCGCTGTCGGCCGGTCGCGGCGGCTTTCAGCTTAACCATATCCTCATCCATTCGGCAGTCCTCGAAGTACAGCTCCGGCTGTTCGCGATTGCGCTTAATGGCGCGTCGGGCACTGCCATGCCACAGTCGAGCGCGGCTGCGGCGGATGCGGCGGTCCGCGAAACTCTCAAGAGGCTGCGTGGTTTCTGCCGGGTATTCCCAATCGGCAGACCCCTCCTGCACGTGAGTCAAGCGGAGCATAAGTGGATCAAGGGAAACGGCGCAGCGGCCATCAAGGAGGGCAAGCTGGCGCTCAAGGCTGCGCGCGAAATCAGGTCCGAATACTACGAGGCGTTGGCGCACCGCGATTTCGCTATCTATCTCAACAAGGACGACCCGGCCCGCAATCCGCATCTGCGCGAAGCCGAGTCGATCTTCGTCCGACTGGGCGCCGTCCGCGACCTGGAGCGCTTGCGAAGTGAATCGAAGATACTCAGAAATCAATTGACTTCCCACGTCCGCTCTGCTAATCAGAAGAAGACCCCTTTGTTGCGGCTTCCCTTCAGAAACTAAAACCTATTGCGTACCCGGACAGAGTCCGATGAGCATGAGCGAGTGCATACTCACATCGCAGATTGATGCGGTTGTTGACCGCATTGACGCCGATCTCGGGGCGTCGTCGCAGGCTCTCGCCGACCAGGTCCTGCGCTGGATTCGCCGCATTTCTCCGGGCGGCGAGCCTGCCGCACACTTCCTGGGCGTGCGCATGTTCCCCATTCTGCGCTTGCCCGAGTATGTAGTGCAGTCCCTCGCCGTGGCGCAAGATGAAGCATTCCACGGGTCGCTGATTTCATCAACAGTCCATGGCTATTACTACATCCGGCTGATTGACGATGTCGTTGACGGGGACCGCGATCTAGAGGCTCGAACGCAAGATCCTGCCCGTCGCCGGTTATTTTCTGAGTGAGTTTCAGCTTGGATATCAGAAGTACTTTTCGGCCGAGCACGAATTCTGGCAGGACTTTCGCCGGCTATGGACGGCATCCGCGGCATCGTCGGCGGAAGATGCCATGTTGGGGTCAGTCGGTTTTACTGAATTCGAACGCGTCAGTTCGCGCAAATTCTCCGCTGCGGGTATTCCGGTAGCGGCTACGTGCCACCATTACGGCCGCACCGATCTCGTTCCGGTGTGGCTCGATCTAGTCGACGGTCTGGGCCGATGGTCGCAGATGGCGGACGACATCCTTGACTGGCATCAGGACCGGAGCCTCCATCGCGCCACGTATTTTCTCACTGAGGGAGAGCGGCGAAGGCAGCGCGACGAGTCCCTGGACGAATGGATCCTGCGCGAAGGCTGCGATTGGGGATTCAATCTGCTGAACGAATGGATAGATCGATTGCAGCACTCCGCCGCCCAGCTTGGCAGCCCCGGCCTGATGGAATATCTTGCCGGACGCAAGTCCTGGGCCGCTGAGCAACACTCGACGCTTCGCAATGGTCTGGCCCAACTCTCGCGCCTTGCCGGCATTCTCGATCAGGCAACGCTGGCCAACATCTCCTGCGGCACCGGCCCAACCATCACCTGAGCCGTGCTGCGAAACCACGATGATGTCAAAACCGAATCACAGGGAGGATGTATGATCACGAAAACAATCGCCTTTGACGAAATTGTAAGCACGTGTCTGAAGGATCCGGACTTCTTCCATCAGCTGCAGGAGGACCCGGCGCAAGCGCTCAATCAGGCTGGCCTTGAGGCAGACCCTTCCGTCGTCGCGGCTCTCAAGGATATCGATTATGCCTCCATTCGCAGGCTCTATCGGGTCTGCAATCCCATCACCGCACCGCTGTGTTAGACCGGATCGAGGGTTCAGGTCGGCCTCCACGCCCTGTGGTGCCGGCACAGCCATCGCCTGAGCAGGTGCTCCGAGATCGCTACGAGGTCAAAACCCAATCACAGGGAGGATGTATGATCACGAAAACAATCGCCTTTGACGAAATTGTAAGCACGTGTCTGAAGGATCCGGAGTTCTTCCATCAACTGCAGGAGGACCCGGCGCAAGCGCTCAGTCAGGCTGGCCTTGAGGCGGACCCTTCCGTCGTCGCGGCTCTCAAGGATATCGATTACGCCTCCATTCGCAGGCTCTATCGGGTCTGCAATCCCATCACCGCACCGATGTGTTAGACCGGATTGAGAGTCCAGGCCGGCGCCCGCGTCTAGTGGCGCCGGTAAAACCATCCTGAGCCGGCGCTCCGAAGCACCAGGATGTCAAAAATCCAATGAAAAGGAGAACTCATGGCCGGTAATCCGATTACTTTTGGCGAACTCATTAACCTGTGTCTGAACAATCCGGGCTTCTTCCACCAATTGCAGAACAACCCGGCTAAAGCCATCACCCAGGCCGGCTATGAGGCGACCCCCGCCGTGATCGCCTCCCTGGAGCATCTCGATTACGGCGCCATTCGCAAGGTTTTTCGCGCCTGCGATCCGCTCAGCGCACCTGTCTGTTAGATCGGATCGGAGGTTCAGGCAGAAGGTTTCATAGGATGTGAGCGCCATTCTTGCTGGAAGAACGGCATTGGCAACGTTTTCCACCGTCGGAGTTCGCGATCCGGCGTAGCTGAGCCGGATGTTTTTTGGAGATCACAACGATGCCGCATCTTTCAGCACAAACCGCCCAGGTGCCGGTATGGCTTGGCCTGGTGAACGTCCTCGGGGATGTGCTGTGGATTGTCGCCTACATCTTCGCGATATGGAAGGGATTCAAGGAAAAGACATACGGAATCCCGATGCTGTGCATCGCCCTCAACCTGAGCTGGGAATTGATTTACGCGGCCATCTTCCGCTTCCCGAACGACATCATCGCCGATCTGCGTTGGGCATGGCTGCTTCTCGATCTCGTCATCGCGTACCAGTTGTTTCGCTATGGCCCCAAGTGGCAGACTACGCCGCTCATGACGAAGTACTTTTACCCCATTGCTGTGATCACGTTTGTCTCCACGTTCGTGGGTCAACTGACGTTTCACTACACCTTTCGCGACACCTGGGGCATGTCGAACGCCTACCTCATCAACCTCGTAATGAGCGTGTTGTTTATCTTTATGT
>CAVXOO010000337.1:0-9732 GCA_963762945.1 uncultured Acidobacteriaceae bacterium
TTGGTTACGGCTCGAACGATCCGAAAGACCAGGAAAAATTTAGAAGATTCTGGCCGGCGACCATTCACCTGATGGCGAAGGAAATCACGCGGTTCCACTGCGTGTACTGGCCGGCGTTTTTGATGGCCGCGGGAATTCCAGTGCCGTATTCGGTTCGCGCTCATGGATGGCTGCTCTTCGATCAAGGCAAGATGTCGAAATCGCGCGGCAACATTGTGCGCGCCGAGACGGTGCACGAAGTTTTAGGTGCGGACGCGTTGCGCTATTTCCTGCTCAGAGAAATTCCCTTCGGGCAGGACGGGAATTTTTCTTTCGATGCGCTGGTGCAGCGGTACAACGGAGACCTGGCCAACGGCTACGGCAACCTGGTGAGCCGCGTGGTGAACATGGTGCACAAGTACTTTGGCGGCGTGGCGCCCGAAGCGAGCGCGGCCACGCAAGCCGAGACGGCGTTGCGCGAACGCGCCGAGAATGCAATTGCCGCGTTCGGGCCGGCGTTTGACGAATTAAACTTCTCCGAAGCGTTAAAGAGCCTGTGGGCGCTGGTGGCGGAGACGGACGGTTATTTGACCGCGAATGCGCCCTGGAAAAAGCCGCCGGAGCGTAGCGATGCGGATCATGCAGCTCTCCAGGCGCGCGTCCTCACCACGGCGGCCGAGGCGATTCGCGTGATCACGGCGCTTGCGTATCCCATTTTGCCCGACGCGGCGGCAAAGGTGTGGCGGCAATTGGGGCAGGGCGAGTTGGCCGATGCGGCGAAGCAGGGATTTTTGATTCAACTCGCGTGGGGCGGATTGCAGGCGGGCACCAAGTTTGGCGAACCCGCGCCGCTCTTTCCCCGCGCGGAGAAAGACACAGTGGAACGTATGCAGAACCTTGAAGACGAGAACAATCGCACGGCCGTTGAGGCCGCGAGCACGACCGGCGTGAGCGCAGTTAAGTCGGCCGCTCCGGTTGCTACAGAGGGAAAAGCTATGGCAGCCGAAGCGTCTCCGAATGCGAAACCGGATATACCGGCTGTTGTGAAACCAGCCACGCCGGCCGTCGCGAAGGTCGAGGCTGAACCGGCTGCCCTGCCAACGCCCGCGGGCGCGTCTGCGGCTCATTCCACAGCGCCTGTCCAAGAGCCCGCCCCACCGCAGGTGGAGGTGGCGCAGCACATCACGATCGACGACTTTGCCAAGGTGGAATTGCGCGTGGCGCAGATTCTTGTGGCCGAGCGCGTGCCCAAGGCGGATAAATTGCTGCGTCTCGAGGTTGACCTGGGCTATGAAAAGAGGCAGATCCTGGCTGGCATCGCGCAGTATTACGAACCGGAAAAACTTATCGGCCGCAAGATCGTCATTGTCGCCAATCTGGCGCCGCGCAAGATGCGCGGCCTGGAGTCGAATGGCATGCTGCTGGCGGCCTCGCTCGAGGGCGGAGCGCCGGTGATCGCCGGATTTCTGGAAGATGTTCCGCTGGGCGCGCGGCTCAAGTAGAGTGCGCGCGTTTTTGGACCAAAACACTCCATTGCGTTTGAACGCGCGTTTTGGTACTATCGCTCTACGCATGGTTCCCACCCTGCAAATGCGCTGTTGTTGTCGCCTTTGGCATATCGCCAACGGGTGCGCGCGCTAGTCTCTTCTCCTCGATCACAATCGAACGAAGACACCCGTAGCTGAACGCTGGGTCTGTCTTTGTATGGCTCGGGCCTTCAGCGCAATCACTGAAATCCGAGGTCACGATGCCGGTTGCCGTAAGCGAAATCTCCAATATCCACTCGCCCGCGAGCCCTCTATCATCCCAGCGCCTGAACCACCTGCGCCTGCTTGAAGCCGAGAGCATTCACATCCTGCGCGAGGTCGCATCGGAGTTTGCGCGGCCCGTGATGCTCTATTCCATCGGTAAGGACTCGTCGGTAATGCTGCGTCTCGCGCAGAAGGCGTTTTATCCCGCGCCGATTCCTTTTCCATTGCTGCATATCGATACCGGCTTCAAATTTCGCGAGATGATAGACTTTCGCGACGCCATGGCGCGCCAGGTGGGCGCGGATTTGCTGGTGTGGCGCAACGAGCCGGCCATCGCCGCAGGGACCAATCCCATCGCGCTCGATACCAAGCGCTGCTGCGGCCTGCTCAAGACGCAGGCGTTGCTCGACGGCCTGCGCCACTACAACTTCGACGCCGCGTTCGGCGGCGCGCGGCGCGACGAGGAGAAATCGCGCGCCAAAGAGCGCATCTATTCTTTCCGCGATACGGCCGGGCAGTGGGATCCGAAGAATCAGCGCCCCGAGTTGTGGAACCTCTACAACGCGCGCGTCCATCCGGGCGAGAGCATTCGCGTGTTTCCGTTGTCGAACTGGACGGAGATGGATGTCTGGCAGTACATCCACGAAGAAAAAATCCCCGTGGTCGATCTCTACTTCGCCAAGGAGCGGCCCATGTACGTGCGTGGCGACGCGCTCCTCCCCATTGAACAAGCCTTCGTAGCGAGAAAGGATGAGCAACCCCAGATGGTCAAGAGCCGGCTGCGTTCGCTGGGCTGCAGCCCGTGCACGGGGGCAATTCGATCGGACGCTGACACGCTTCCCAAAATCATCGCGGAATTGATTTCGTTCCGCTCGTCGGAGCGCGCCAACCGCGTGATCGATTTCGACCAGGAAGGCTCGATGGAGATCAAGAAGCGCGAAGGATATTTCTAAGGGCAGGGACCAAGGGAACAAGGGAACGAGGGAACAAGGGAGCAAGAAAACAGGGACGCAGGGACTCAGAACTTGGAGGTCGGTTTGGCGGTTGCGGCGGAGTTAGAAAGCAGACAATTCGAGATTGGCGAGTTTCTTGCGCAGGAGCGGGAGAAGGATTTGCTGCGCTTTTCGACGGCGGGCAGCGTAGACGACGGCAAGTTGACGCTCATCGGGCGGCTGCTCTACGACACGCAATCGGTCTACGAAGACCAGGTGCGTTCGATTGAGGGCAAGGGCACCACGACGCCGGGGCAGATCGATTTCGCGCTTCTCACTGACGGGCTGCGCGCCGAGCGCGAGCAGGGCATCACGATCGACGTCGCATACCGCTACTTTTCGACAGCAAAAAGAAAATTCATCATCGCCGATACGCCGGGCCACGAACAGTACACGCGCAACATGGCCACCGGGGCTTCGACCGCCGATGCCGCCATCGTGCTCATCGATGCCAGCAAGGGTGTGCTGATTCAGTCGCGGCGGCACGCGTACATCGCGTCTCTCTTGCGCGTGCGCCATGTGATCGTTGCCGTGAATAAGATGGATCTTATCGGCTATGACGAACCGGCATTTCGCACGATCGAGCGGGAGTTTCGCGCGGTTCTCTCGCAGATCGCCGAGGATACGGGCACGCCCGTTGAAGCGCACTTTGTTCCTGTGAGCGCGCTCAAGGGCGACAACGTGGTGCACCGGGCCCGAGAAACTTCTGGCGCGATGCCATGGTATAGCGGGCTGTCGCTGTTGGAACTGCTCGAGGCGCTGCCTGCGACCGACCGCACGCAGGACTCGGCATTTCGTTTTCCCGTGCAGCGCGTGTTGCGGCCCGATCATACGTTCCGCGGCTTCGCGGGCCAGATCGCGTCGGGAACAGTTCGCGTGGGCGACAGGATCGCGGCGTATCCCTCAGGGCGCGATGCGAAGATCGAGCGCATTGTCACCTTCGATGGCGATCTCGACGAGGCCGTTGCGCCGCTTTCGGTAACGCTCGTGCTCGATCGCGAGATCGACATCAGCCGCGGCGACCTGATTGCCGGCGCTGCGACAGGCGGAGCAGTATCCGCGCCCACGGTGGCGCGCAGCGTAAAGGCGTCGCTGGTGTGGATGGATCAGCGCGCGCTCGACACCAATCGCCGCTATCTGCTGAAGCACACCAGCCACACCGTGCCTGTGGTGGTTTCCTCGGTCAATTATCGCGTGGACCTCGGCGCCTTCAAGCACGAGCCCGCGCCCACGCTGCGCATGAACGAGATTGGCGCGGTGTCGCTTGACCTGCTGCGGGCCATCGCCGTCGATCTCTATCGCGACAACCGTTCGACCGGGGCGCTGATCCTGATCGATCCCGAAACCAACGCCACTGTGGCCGCTGGCATGGTGACGGCCGCGCAAGGCCAGGCGGTTGCTGGCGAGGAAGACGAAAGCGCAGCGTGGGGCCGCGTAACCGCGGGCGAACGCGAGGCGCGTTGGGGCCATCGCGGCGGCGTGCTGGAACTTAACGGACCTTTGGAACTGATCGACGCCGTAGAGCGGTCCTTGTTTGCAGTCGGCGCCGTCACGAGCCGCACCGATGCTGAGGAGCCGGGCCTGGGAGAAAATTTGCGGCTGCTTGACGCGGTGACGGAGGTTCAGGTGCAGTCGGGGCTGATTGCGCTGGTAGTGCGCACCAAGCAGGAAGCCGCACTGACGGCGAGTGCGGGTGGATTCGAGGTCACGCTCGATCCAGAGAACAGAATGCATGCCGTGACAGGAGTGCACCAGCTTCTGCGGCGCGCAGGTATCTTCATCTCTTCTGAAGGGGCGGATCTCTGATGAGTATTGCGGAAATTTCTGCCGAAGTGAACGCAAAACTTGACGCAGTGCGGGCCACGCTGGCGAGCGAAGTGACGGGACGGGGGGATGTGTGCCTCACGTGCAGCTTTCAGGCCGAAGACGTGCTGCTCACCAAGCTCGCCATTGCACTCGATCCACGAATTCCGATCCTTTTTCTCGATACCGGCTACCACTTCGCCGAGACCTACGCCTATCGCGACCGCATCGCGAACGAATGGGATCTGAATCTGATCAATCTGCTGCCGGAAAAGACTGTGGCCGAGCAGGAGGCGGAGCACGGTCTGCTGTACCGGTCTGCGCCTGATCGCTGCTGCGGCCTGCGTAAGGTTGAGCCGCTGTTCGAGGCGGTCGCCGAGTATCGCGTGTGGCTGACGGGGTTGCGCCGTGAGCAGGCCCGGAGCCGCGCGGCGCTCGAAGAGCGGGCGCTGTTCACGCTGCCCGGAGGTAAACAGGTTTTAAAATTGGCGCCGCTAGCCGAGTGGACCACGCGCGACGTTTGGTATGCGTGCGAGCAGTTGGGCATTCCGCTGTTGCCTCTCTACGAACGCGGCTACACGTCGATCGGGTGCGAGCCGTGTACCACATTGCCTCTCGATCCCAACGATCCGCGCTCGGGCCGGTGGGGCGGAAACAAAGTGGAGTGCGGGATTCACATTGAAGCGGCGAGTTCGTAGTTCACACTTCACAGCTTTGGTCTGGCGCAGAAGCCGATGTGAATTGAGAACTGTGAACTACGAACTATGAACTGAGAACTGAGGACCAGGGATGGAATACGTTATTGGATTTGTCATTGCGCTATTCATCGCGCTCACGGGTGTAGGCGCGGGCACCATCACCGTGCCCGTGCTGGTGCTGTTCCTGGGCGTGCCTGCGCCGGTTGCCGTGGGCATCGGCCTCACCTTTTCTGCAGCGGTCAAGTTGGTTCTGGCGCCGGCGCAGATTGCCCGGCGCAACGTGGCCTGGCGCACGCTGGGATTCATGCTGCTCGGAGGAGTGCCGGGAGTGCTTCTGGGCTCGCTTCTTCTCAGGCACTTGATCAGCACTGGATCGGCCAACCTGCTGAACGCGATTCTGGGCGCGATCCTGGTCAGCACAGCCGCTTGGCAGATTTTTTATTCTTTCCGTTCCGTGCGGCAACGTGCAGATGTTCGCGATCGCAGTCCGCTGCTTGCGTGGCTGATGTTTCCCGTGGGCGCGGAAGTAGGATTTTCATCAGCCGGGGCGGGCGCATTGGGCAGCGCCGCGCTGTTAAGTCTTACGCCACTCGAACCGGCGCAAGTGGTGGGCACCGACATCCTTTTCGGCTTTCTGGTTTCGCTCATCGGCAGCGGCGCGCACTGGTTCACGCATGCCACGAATCCTGAGCTTCTGCTGCATCTCATCGTGGGTGGTGTGGCCGGAGCCGTTGGCGGAACGCTTCTGAGCACGCACGTTCCCCGGCGGCCGCTGCGCTTTGCTCTCTGGGTATGGCTGATGATTCTCGGCGGGCAATTTCTCTTCAACAGCTACCAGGTGTGGGCCAGCCCCAACACACACAAAGGCGCGCTGCCCGTGGTCCGCAGTCAAAGTGCTCCAAGCAGTATTCCGCATGGGTAGTGTGTTGGCCGCGCGACTTCACAGCGGCATGAACACCGGTGCGGGCGTGGACGCCCGCACGACAGCCGGTCAGGAGACCGGCGCTACATGGTTGACGGAAGAATCTGGTGCGGAAGGCGGGACTTGAACCCGCAAGCCTTTTGGGCGCCAGCTCCTAAGGCTGGTGTGTTTGCCATTTCACCACTTCCGCACGGGTGTGGCTCGATTACCCTCTCAAGTCTAGTGGGAAATCGCTGCGCGTGGCAATGCGGCGTGGCGTGACGTGCTTTTCCGACGGTGGAAATGCCCGGCCCGTCAACGTGCGAAGATGAAGCTGAAAGCTAAGAGCTAAAAGCTGAGAGCTGTTTTTATGAAGCGCGTTCTACTTTCCTGGAGCAGCGGTAAAGACAGCGCATGGACGCTCCATGCGTTGCGCCGCGATCCCTCCATTGAACTCTGCGGGCTGCTGACCACGCTCAACACGGAATTCGATCGTGTGGCCATGCACGGCGTGCGCCGCACCGTGCTCGAAGCGCAGGCCGCGGCGGCCGGGCTTCCGCTCTGGATGGTTCCATTGCCCTGGCCGTGCCCCAACGAGGTCTACGAGCAGCGCATGGCGGAAACCTGCCAGCGCGCGGTGAACGAAGGCATCGACGCCATCGCATTCGGCGATCTATTCCTTGAAGACGTGCGCGCCTATCGCGAGCGGAACCTCGCGCCCACTGGCCTCGAGCCGCTTTTTCCGCTGTGGAAGATTCCGACCGATGCGCTGGCCCGCGAGATGATCGCCGGCGGCTTGCGCGCGCGCATCTCCTGCGTGGACACGGAGAAACTGCCGGCGAGTTTTGCCGGCCGCGAGTTCGACGAAGAGTTGTTGCGCGATTTTCCGGCCGGTATCGATCCCTGCGCCGAGCGCGGCGAGTTTCATACCTGCGTCTACGCGGGGCCCATGTTCACTTCGCCGCTTCCGCTTGAAACCGGAGAGATCGTCACGCGTGATCGGTTTGTGTTTGCCGATTTCGTGGTCCCGTAGTCCCTGGTCTAACGCAGTCCGCGCAGTGCCGGATACATCTTGCGCCACTTTGCGTAGCCGGTTTTGTAGGCCGCCAGGTCTGAGGCATCGGGCTCGATCCTCTCAGCCACATGGATGGCCTGGCTGCACGCCTCGTCGAGATTCTTCCAGTGGCCCGCGCCCACGCCGGCCATCAGCGCGCAACCGAACGCGCCGCCCTCTTCCGCGACGAGCACTTCCACAGCTTTGCCGTAGATGCCGGCCTGGATCCTGCGCCACAATGCGCCGCGCGCGCCGCCGCCGCCCAGGCGAATCGCCGTTACCGGAATCCCCAACTCGGCAAAGAGCGTAAAGGTGTCCTGCAACGAATACGCCACGCCTTCGAGCACCGCACGCACAAAATGCGGTGCGGTATGCTCGACGCCGATGCCGGTGAAGGCCGCGCGCACCTCGGGATCGAGATGCGGCGTGCGCTCGCCAAGCAGATACGGCGCCCACTCCAGACCCTGGCTTCCCGCCGGTATTATTTCGGCGCCTTGGAGGAGTGAATCGTAACTCTGGCCTGGGAAGAACGTGCCGCGCAGCCAGTTCAGGCTCAGTCCGGCGCTTTGCGTTACGCCCATCACGTGCCACAGGCCGGGCACGGCGTGGCAAAACGTGTGCAGACGGCCTTTTGGATCTTTTGTCGGCTCGGCCGTGGCGGCAAACACCACGCCCGAAGTGCCGATGGTTGCCGAAACGCTTCCCGGCTGGAGAATGCCCATGCCCACCGCGCCCGCGCCCTGGTCGCCTGCGCCAGCGGCAACGGGCATTCCCGCTTTCAGGCCCGTCAGTCCCGCGGCGGTCTCGCTGATGCGCGCGCAAATCTCCGGCGACTCGTAGACTTCGGGCAGCCAGCTCATTGGGATGCCGGCCGCCTCGGCCACTTCACGCGACCAGCGGCGATGCGTCACGTCAAGCAGCAAGGTTCCGCTCGCCTCCTGCACGTCGATGGCGAACTCGCCCGTGAGCCGGTAACGCACGTAGTCCTTGGGGCACATCACGTGCTTGATTTTGGCGAAGATTTCCGGCTGATGGGTCTTGACCCAGAGCAGTTTTGTCAGCGTGAAATTGGGCAGCGCGGGATTGCAGGTGAGCTCGATCAGCCGCTCGTAGCCGATCTTCTCGGTGAGCCAGTCGCACTCGGGCTGGGTGCGCGTGTCGCACCAGATGAGCGCGGGCCTGAGCACCGCGCCGTTCTCATCGAGCATCACAGCGCCGTGCATCTGGCCGGTGAGCGCGATGGCCGCAATAGGCTCGCGCGGTTCGGGAGTTGCGGCAAGCGCGCCGCGGATCGCTTCCAATGCGGCGCGCCACCAATCCTCGGGATCCTGTTCCGCCCAGCCGGGGTGTTCGGCGCGAAACGGCGCGTGTTCGCACGAGGCCGAGCCCATGAGTTTTCCCGCGCCATCCACCACCACGGCGCGCGTTCCGCCCGTGCCCACATCCATGCCCAGGAACCACATATTCAAAATCTCCTTACCTAAATCGCTTTTCCCCAGCGGTTGCAGCATAACAGCTTGGCCGCGTGGGAGAAAAGTGTTGGTATCACGGATGGTCTTGTCCGCCGGCGGCGATCTCTATCGCGTGCCGCAGCAGGGGCAGAATCGCTTCCAGGCTCTCTTCCGCGCCGCGCTTGCTGCCGGGCAGATTGACGATGAGGGTCGAGCCGCGCAGTCCCGCCACGCCGCGCGAGAGCCAGGCGTACGGGTTGCGCTCCGCGCCCTTTTGGCGCATCGCCTCGGCCAATCCCGGCGCTTCGCGATCGATGATGCGCCGCGTGGCCTCGGGCGTGCGGTCGCGCGGCCCCAATCCCGTGCCGCCCACGGTAAGCGACCAGAGCTGCGCCCTTGCCTGCGAAGTCTTCAAGCGCAGCGGCGATGGCATCTTCGTCGTCGGCGAGCAGCACCGACTTCATATCGGCCTGCGGCCAGGCACGGCCGAGCATTGCGGCCACCGCCGGACCCGCCGTGTCGGTCATCTGTCCGGCCGCGCAACGGTCCGAGATGGTGAGCACTGCGAGCATCATGTGGCGATTGTAAGCTCCAGGCCGCAGGGATCCGCCGGGTGAGTCCATGCTTTCCCACATCTCAAAAGCGAGATGTGGGCCACCCCCGATCGTGCGAGGTTAAGGGGTGGAGATTTTATTGCGGCGGCAGCATTTTGATGGTGTGCAACCAGGTTTCGAGGAGCTTAGGCCAGTCGAGGACCGGGAGATCCCCGCCCGCAGCCCGAATCCGTGGCCACCTTCGGGATAAATGTGCAGCTCCGCGGGCACTTTCACGTTCTTCAACTGCATGAAATACACCACGGCGTTTTCCACGTGCGCCGTGTAATCGTCTTCGGCCTGCAGTATAAAGGTGGGCGGCGTATTTGCCGTGGGTTGGATGTCGGGATTGGCCGCGAAGTTCCGGTCCGACATTGCGAGATAGCCGGGATAAAGAACAACCGCAAAGTCCGGGCGGTAGCTCAGTTGGTCGGCCGCGTCCTGGGGCGGGTAAAGCCGCTTGTCGTAGTGGTAGCAATACGTCGTAACCGAACGGTGTACGTACATAAC
>CAVXOO010000338.1:0-4168 GCA_963762945.1 uncultured Acidobacteriaceae bacterium
TCCACGACGATCAGATCATGACGGCACAGAAGAACTTGAAAGTTCCGCTGTTGGAGCGAACGCTGACGATTACGGCTACTCCCGCAAAGACGCAGTACGAGCCGGGCGATAAGGCGAGCTTCGATGTGCTGGCCGTGGATTCGGCAGGCAAGCCGGTTGAGGCCGACCTGAGCTTTGGCGAGGTGGATGAGGCGCTCTACTCGGTGCGGCCCGATGAAAGCGGCGACATTGTGGCGTCGTTCTATCCGGCGCGGGAGGTCGACCTTGAACCGCAGACTTCGTTCGAGTTCTTCTTCTCGGGCGATGCCGGCACGAAGAGCCCGCTGTTGGCTGGGCTCGACAAGGGCCTCTACCATCCGCGCATGGCGCAGGTAAAACCGGGATCGGATCTGGTGGTGCCTAAGGTGCGCAAGGCGTTTCCCGACACGGCGTACTGGAACCCGAGCGTGCGCACGGGACCTGACGGTCACGCGCGCGTGGAGTTCAACTGGCCCGACGCGTTGACGACGTGGCGAACGACGATTCGCGCCATGACCGACGACGGCCAGGCGGGCGGCGTGGTAACGCGCGTGCTGGTGCGCAAAAACCTGATCGTGCGGCTGGCCGCGCCACGTTTCTTCCGCCAGGGCGACGAGACAGTGCTGCGCGTGATTGCGCACAACTATCTTGAGAGCACCAAGGAGGTTACGTTTGCGCTCGACGTAAGCGGCGTAGATTTGATGAGCGGACAAACGCAGAAGGTCAGTATTCCCGCAAAGGGCGAGAGCTACGTGGACTGGCGCGTGAAGGCGCGCGTGCCGGGCAATGTGGTTCTGACGGCGAAGGCGCTGACGAACGAAGAGTCTGACGCTCTTGAGATGACAATTCCGGTATTGCCTTTCGGCGTGAAGCAGCGGGCCGCGGGCGTGGGCCAACTGTATTCGGGCGCGGGACAGAACCAGTGGTCATTCAGCTATCCTGCCGGATCGGAAACAGCATCGCATGGACTTACGATCACCGTCGCTCCGTCGGTAGCCGGCACGGTCTTCGACGCGCTCGATTACCTCGCCAGTTATCCGTGGGGATGCACCGAGCAGACGATGTCGAGTTTTTTGCCCGACTTGATCGTGGCGCAGGCCGTCGATAAGCTGCATCTGAAGTCGCCGATCGACAGGGCGACGCTGAACGACATGGTGCAAGCGGGCCTCGAACGGCTTTACGGCTTCCAGCACGACGATGGCGGCTGGGGATGGTGGCCCGACGACCAGAGCCGCGTGTTCATGACGGCGTATGTAGTGAGCGGACTTGGGCAGGCGCAGAACGCTGGCTACACAGTCGACAGCGGTCGCGCCAACAAAGCGCGGAACTGGCTGGCGGCGCAACTTGAGGCGCATCCCGACATGCTTCCCGACCTGCGGGCGTATGCGGTGTATGCACTGGCGACGACCGGGGGCGCACCAAATGACGCGCTCGATAAGGTGTGGTCGAGCCGCGATAAATTGAGCGACGAAGGACTGGCGCTTACAGGACTGGCGCTGGCCGCGGCCAACAACGGCCGCGCGAAGCAGGTTGCGGAATTACTCGAGAAAAAGGCGCACCAGACCGACGGCGATGCTTACTGGGCCGGTAATTACGATGAGCTGCTCGATTTCTGGGGCGATACTTCGCCAGAAACAACGGCATTCGCGCTGAAATTATTGGTGCTTGAAGATCGCTCCAGCGGACTGATGCCGAAGGCGGCGCGGTGGCTGGCCGAGCATCGCGACGGCGACTACTGGTATTCGACCAAACAAACGTCGATGGTGATCCAGGGCTTAACCGACTACCTGAGCGTGAGCGGCGAACTCGCCAACAGCAGCGACGTTGAGGTGCTGGTGAACGGCGTGAGCGTGGGCAAGCATCACTTCGGACCCGACGATGCCTTCGCACTGCCCTGGCAGGTCAAGGTTCCAGCGATGCAGGCTGGGAACGGCGGGCAAGTGACAATTCGCAAGAGCGGCAACGGCATTACCTACTGGTCGGCCGAAAATAATTGGTATTCGGCAGACCGCAAAGCCTTCCAGCAGGGCCAGCTCTCGCTGAATATTACGCGCGACTATTACCTGCTCAAAAAGCGGCAGGACAAGCCGACCGATGCCATCACTTACGACCTGGTTCCGCTGAACGGGCCGGTGCATGTGGGTGACATCGTCGCGGTGCGGCTCGCGCTCAACGGCACCAGCTGGAAGTATCTGCTCGCCGAGGATCCGATTCCGGCGGGCACTGAGTTCCTGCCCGAGACCGGGCTCTACCAACTGAACAGCAAACCCGCTTGGTGGAACGACTGGTTTACGCGCAAGGAATTCCACGACGATCGCGCGGCGTTCTTCAACACCGACTTCGGGCCGCGCACCGAGTACGTTTATCTGCTCAAGGTCGTGAACCCCGGCAAGTTCCAGATAAGCCCGGCGCAGGCCGGCCCCATGTACCAGCCGGGCGTTCAGACGACGACCGATCCCGCAACGCTGGAGGTGCTGCCGTGAGCGAAGGCGCAGTGATGAGCAAATGGAGTGATTTGGGCCGCAGGCTTCGCTGGAGTTTTGGATGGGTTGCGGCGCAGTACTGGGCGACTGCTCTGATCATCCTGGCGGGGATCGGATGGACACGCCTGCCCGACAAATACGCGTGGCAGGTGGGGCTCACGCTGCTTATCCCCCTGTTGCTGCTGGGCGCATTTTTGCTGCTCCAAGCCGGCGCTATGCGCGCGCTGGTGCGTGACGAGCAGACCCTTGCGGGGACGATCCAGGGTGCTCTGACGCTGCTGATTTGGATTGCGGTTGTGGTTGTGGCGTGGGCGCTCCTCAACTGGTGCGGCGATCGGACCATTTTATGGGCGGGGTACCTGAACTCGCGCGCGCCAGCGCATCTTCGCGCCAGATTATTTACATACGCGCACATACAGCTCTGGCTCACGATTTTGATCTGGATCTTCCGGTGGATTGTTGTGCCTGCGAAGGTGCTTCCGCACGCCGTGGCGTCGGCGCAGTGGGGATGGCGGCTGCCGTGGAGAAGATCGATTCGCGTCTTAATGAACTGGCGCTGGTGGATCGCCGTAGCGGTTGCGGCGCTAGTGGGAGTGGCGCTGCCGGAGCGCTTCTTCACGGCGGGACCTTCCGGCACAGTCTCGCACCAGGTATGGGCGGTCATTCTGAAGCTGGCGGGCGCGTATCTGCTGGCGATTACGAGCTGGGTGCTGGTGCTGGCGTGGGCAGCGGTGCTGCTGGGACGCGGAACTCAGTTTGCCGCCGAAGAATCGTTTGAGCGTTTGTTCGCGTGTTTGCGATCGAGCAGGAAGTGGATCCTGGGCTGGGCCGGTTGGTATGCGGCGACGGTGTTCTTCGATCTCTTCATGGATATACTGCCCGAGAAGTTCAAAACCAATATTTGGGTCATCGTACCTAATGTTATCGTCTTGTTGATTGCGGCACTCCTGCTGCAGGTGGGCATGATTCGCGCGATGACGAGGCGTGAAGAGAGGCAAGTGCGACCGGTTTGGGCTGCGCTGAGCGTGTTGGTTTGGCTCTTAGCTGCGTTTGGATTGTGGTTCTCAGCAAGTTTCTGGCATCACGAAATTTCGGAATGGATTATTGACTGGATCATTGTTCCTGCTTTGTTGATTCCATTTTTTGCTTCTTCAGCGCGGTGGAGTTTAAAGCTGCCGTGGCGCCGGGTCTTCGGTGTCGTGCACAACTGGCGTTGGTGGGTTGGTGTCCTTGTTGCGGCGATGGTAGGCGAAGGACTGTCTACCCTGATAACGGCTTTCGCGAGCGGGGCGAACTCTCAAGGAAAAGTCTGGGTCAGCACTTTGTGGAGTGACCTGTCCGACTTGATCAATCTGGCCGCGTGGATTTTGCTGATGGGCTGGTTTGCGGCGCTGATGCCGTGCGCTAAACCGCAGACAGAAGCAACGGCTGGCTCATCGCTGCCGGAGAGCGGCAACGACGCTGGTGGGAACATCTGAACGCAGCCAATCCAGCACCTGCGCGCGACCGTAACGCGCGAGGAGCTGGGCGGCGTACGAAGCAGCTGCGCGATGCGCAGCTGCGGATTCGGCTTCGCTTGCGGGGTGCGCGAGAGCGGCGTCTGTACCACCGATCGCAAGTGTGGGCCCGGCCCAAGCCGACTTTGCTGGGCCCGCTTCGCTCCACAC
>CAVXOO010000339.1:0-3084 GCA_963762945.1 uncultured Acidobacteriaceae bacterium
ACCAACCCAAAGTCAATCTGAAGACAGGAGCTATTACCGGAGTTGAAGCTCTGACGCGATGGAATCACCCCACGCACGGAGCGATTCCTCCGGGGCAGTTCATTCCCATCGCGGAGAAATCCGGCCTGATTCTGCCCATCGGCGCCTGGGTGTTTGATGAAGCGTGCTCTCAAGCGCGCATTTGGGCGAAAGCGGGCATGCCCGCAAAGACGATCGCCGTCAACGTCTCAGGAGTGCAGTTTCAGAGCGAGGATTTTCTGGATGGGCTCTCCGCAGTGCTCAACAAGACTGGCCTGGACCCGTCGCTTTTGGAACTGGACATCGACGAGAGTGTTCTGATGCACCATCCCAGGCACACGGTATTTGTCCTCAAGGCCCTCCGCGACAATGGCGTGCGTGTGTCGGTCGATCGTTTTGGCACAGGCAATTCCAGTCTGAGTATTATGAAGAAACTCTCCGTCAATGCTCTCAAGATCGATCGATCGTTTCTCCGGCAGATCAGCGCCGTTCCCGGTGGATCGGCCGCCGTGGAAGCATTCATCGACATGGCGCGGGGCCTTCACCTGCGCGTAAACGCTCAGGGAGTTGAAACAGTTGAAGATCTGGAGTTCCTGTGGGCGCACGAGTGCGACGATGCTCAGGGGAACTTCTTCGGCCGGGCCGTTCCGCCAGATCAGTTGGCAAAGATGCTCCAACCAAACTGAGGCTGCGCGACCTGATAGCCGCATACAAATGGAGATCGCATTCAGTAGGCAGCTTAGCCGGTGAAAATGGATTGGCGCCGTGCCTCGACTGCTTCCCTGACGGCATGTTCGCCGCCGATGGAGTGGGCACCTAATGAGATGAGGCAAGTCCAGCGTCAAGAATTCCGCACAAGATCGCTCACAGGGCTTTGAATAATCGCGAAGGCCCGGCGCTTACCCGTTGAGGAAGTTTTCATGGACATCGCCCTCAGTCCAGACGGTAGCAAGCCTTCCCCCTACACCGAATAACAGGCTGATTCAATCCGCTAATGCCTGACGCTTCCCATTCGGTTCGCGGAGAGCTTCTCGTTGGGCGAAAACGACGGGAGGCTTCTGAGCATTGTGTTCGGGTAACTGATCGAGCAGCACCACATTCAGCAACGACTTATGCACCTGGATGCGGCCGTTATAACTGATAAATCCGAGCTTGCGAAAACGATTCATAAAGAAGCTGACGCGGGACCGGGTAGTGCCGATCATATCTGCCAGCGTTTCCTGCGTAATGAGAGGAATGAAAGTTTCCGATTCACCCGGTTTGCCGAATTCCGCCATGATCAGGAGAATTCGCGCCAGACGCTTTTCACTGGAATTGAAAAGCTGATCGACAAGATCGGCCTGAACGCGCATGCTGCGGGCCAGCAGGAATTTGAGAAACAGATCGGCGAATGCAGGCTCATCGTGCATCACGCGGATCATCTCCTTTCTACTGATCTTGAGCGCCGCACAGCTGCTCAAGGCGGTGGCCGTGGACATTCGCGAACCGCCGATCACCGCGAGAGACGCCTCTCCAACAAAATCGCCGGCCGATAGAAGGGTGATGGTGGCTTCTTTGCCCCTCTCCGAAACGACGGTAAGTCTCGCACGCCCTTTTTGCAGATAGAACACGCAGTCCGCCGCGTCTCCCTGACAATAAAATGTCTCATTGGGCTTCAACTCGACGATGGTTCGGCCCAGACCGGCGCTTGCAAGAAATGCTGCGGAATCGAACTTGGTGATTCTCTTACTCGTCAAAATGCTACTCCGTTTCGGTCTGTTCATTTAGCGGCTTCCTCACGCCAAGAATGCGTTGCCACGGCGCGCTACGATTGAGGTGTATGGGGAACCGATCAAAGTGCGCGAAAGCAATGCTCGGGAGTCCTGAAGTGCGAATTTCTTTGCAACTTAACGCCGGTAACGCATTCCTGGGTTGCTCCTTGGGGAATCGCGTTACGTGGAGACACTCCACACCCACGACGAGCTGCAATTACAACCAACCTCTGTCCATCATCGTCCGGATTCAGGATTCGCGTATGGTCAAATATGCTCACTTCGAAAGATCATCCAGAACTGCGGCGCAAATTGACGTAAGCAGTCCCGGCCTAAGAGCACCGGACTCGCCGTCGTGTGCAGACGTGACCATCCGTGAAAGTCTCCACCTGCTTCTGCACGGACCTTTGCTGGGCCGTGCGGAACTGTTGCCTCGTAACACTCCTGCACAATCCTTGATGCCTCAGGCGCATTTCCCGCATCAGATCGGTAGTGCGCGGCGGTATCTCGTTTTAGTGCGCAATGGTTCCCGCGCTCGCATCAAAGGTTTTGTTGGGAGGATTTCATGGAACTGGGCATGATCGGGTTGGGAAGGATGGGAACTAACATGGTGCGGCGTCTTATGCGCGCCGGCCACCAATGCGTTGTGTACGATATTCATTCGGATGCCGTGCAGTCGCTTGCCAAGGAAGGCGCGGTTGGCGCCAATTCGTTGGAGGAATTCGTCAAGAAGTTGAAGGCTCCTCGCACCGCGCTCCTTCCATGTCTTTCATGGAGGCGTGCAGACGCAACCGCGCCCGATGGATTCGTGATTTGATGGTGCCCGGACGGGTGCCTTCGATACGGGCGATTTCTTCGTATGGCATTTGTTCAAATTCAGCGAGGATGAATGCGCGCTGCAACTTTCCCGGCAAGGCTTTGAGCGTTTGATCCATTTGCGCAAAAAATTCCTTGTCCGAATACTCGTCCGACGGATTTCTGGCAATCGAGCGATTTCGGGCAAATGCTCGACCGGGAGCGGAAGTTTTTTTCTTCAAGGCGTTGATGCTCATATTGCGTGCGATGGTAAAGAGCCAGGTGGAGAATTGGCTGCGCGCCGAATCGAACGTGGATAATTTCTGAAAGGCCGCGACAAAAACGTCCTGGCTAATTTCTTCACACCGGTGGCTGTCCCATATGAGTCGTCGTATCATGCTGAGAACGGGTCGCTGATACCGCTCCACGAGGATTCGGAAGGAATCCACGTCTCCTTTCAGGACGTGTTTAACAATGTCAGAATCTTCCGGCATTCGGGATGCGGTATACGCTCACCATT
>CAVXOO010000340.1:0-7517 GCA_963762945.1 uncultured Acidobacteriaceae bacterium
TGAACGCGTTCTCTGCGTTGAGGGTGGAAACTTACAAGAAAAAAAGTTGACCCGCCCGCTTAGGACGGCCTTACACTGTCGGTGATCCCCCGTAGACCGTTATGCCGGTGGCTCAGCTTACTCTCGAGATTCGCATCGAGCACGCGCAGTCGCTCAAGGACCGCCGGCAGGTGGTGCGCTCGCTCAAAGACCAGTTGCGGCAGGGCTTCAATGTTTCCGTGGCCGAGCTCGACGAGGCGGTCACGTGGCAATCGGTAACCATCGGCGTCGCGGCCATCTCGCGCTCGCGCGATTACCTGCACGGCCTGATGGAAGAAGCAGAACGCGCTGCGCGGCGCATGACGAACGAACTCGGCGCGGAGCTGGCGGATTCCTTCTGGGATTACATCGAAAGTTAGGGTCTCGCCCTTCGAATTCGCATCAAATGTGCTCTGTCATCCTGAGCGAAGCGCGTTTGGGGCCCCGTATTCGCAATGCGAATACGGGGTAAGCGGAGCCGAAGGATCTGCGGTTGTTTTTACGATTCCTTCAACCCACCACCGACACATCGCGTGGGCCTGGCGCCACGAATCGCCGCAATCCCGCCATGCTACCCTGAATCTTTGTAGTTCGGCTCCATCGCGCGCAATCCCTCTCCGCGCGGCCGAACATTGAGGGACTTGCTTGCAATCCACTGCCTTCGTCATCGGCGTTTTTGAGTTTGTCATTCTGCTTTTCTCGCTCAGCTTTCACGAGTGCGCGCACGCCTGGATGGCTTCGCGGCTGGGCGATCAGACGGCGCGGCTGCAGGGGCGCGTTTCGCTCAACCCCGTGGTTCACGTCGATCCCATCGGGACGCTGCTGTTTCCGGCGATGGTGATTTTTGGGCCGCTGCTCGGCTTCCACCTGCCTTTCATGCTCATCGGCTGGGCCAAACCAACGCCGGTGATCACGCGCAACTTTAAAAAAATCGTCCGCGACGACAACCTGACCACGCTCGCCGGACCGGTTTCAAATCTCATTCTGGTGTGCGTCGCGGTTGCGGGCCTTCTGGCGATGGAAGCGACCATGCCCGGCGGCAGCAGGATCGTCATTTCGTCTTTTGCCGCGGCATTGCAAATGGCCGATCCCAGCAAGGCAAACCCGGTCGCCCTGCTCCTCAGCCTGGGAATCCTCATCAACTTGTCGCTCTTCTTCTTCAATCTGCTGCCCATTCCACCGCTCGACGGCAGCCGCGTGGTGCGCAATATGCTGCCTTACAACGCGGTGCGGGTCTACGACTCGATTGGCGGCTGGCTGAGCATGATTCTGATGATCGTCATCGGCGGTTTCGTGCTCAACCTGCTGCTGACACCGGCGCTGGGCCTCGTGTTTTCTCTGCTCTGGCGGCGCTAAATATCCAGTTCGAGCGCCGACCCCTCCCGCTACAATAGAGTGAGTGTTTTTCATTTTTCTATTGGTTTTGGAGCAGGTTTTTGCTCTACCTCAGGGGATTCGAAACCCATCATGTCTGAAGTTCCCAATCGTTCCGGACGGCCGCGTGTTTTAAGCGGCATGAGACCCACGGGAAAGCTGCACCTGGGCAATTACATGGGCGCGCTGGCCAACTGGGTCAAGCTGCAAGACCAGTATGAGTGCTACTTTTTCATCGCCGACTGGCATGCGCTGACGACCGACTACGCGGATACCGCAAAGATCACCGAGAACATCGAAGAGGTGCTGCTCGACTACCTGGCCGCCGGACTCGATCCTGAGAAGAGCGTCTTGTTTTTGCAGAGCCGCGTACCGCAGCACGCCGAACTGGCCCTCCTGCTTGGCATGAGCACGCCGCTGGGGTGGCTGGAGCGCGTGCCCAGCTATAAAGAGATGCAGGAGAACCTGACCAGCCGCGACCTGACCACCTACGGTTTTCTCGGCTACCCGGTGCTGATGGCCGCGGACATTCTGCTTTATCAAACACAGTTCGTTCCTGTGGGCCAGGATCAGCAGGCGCACGTGGAGCTGACGCGCGAGGTGGCGCGGCGATTCAACTTTTTCTATGGACGCCACAGCAAAGAGCCTCAAATTGGGGCTCACAGGGATCTGGCGGCGAAGTTCGGAACGGAGGCCGCCAACAAAATTGCACCCGAGGGAGGAAAGGGATTTTACCGCCCCGCTGATATCGAGGAATTCGATAATGAGGACGCGGTGCTGCCCGAGCCCAAGGTGCTGCTGACGCCCTCGCCGAAGCTGCCCGGCACCGACGGCCGCAAGATGTCGAAGAGCTACGGCAACACGATTCTGATCAGCGACCCCGAGCCGGAAGTGCGCAGGAAGCTCAAAACCATGGTCACCGATCCGGCGCGCGTTCGCCGCTCAGACCCCGGCGATCCCGACAAGTGCCCGGTGGGCGATCTGCACAAGGTTTTTTCGACGCCGGAGACCATGGCCAAGGTTTACGAAGGCTGCCGGACGGCGGGCATCGGCTGCATTGAGTGCAAAGGCTGGGCCGCCGATGCGCTGGTGCAATTGCTCGCGCCCATTCAGGAGCGGCGCGCCTCGATCACCAAGCCCGAGGCCCTCGAAATTCTGTACGAAGGCTCGCGCCGTGCGGAGCAACGCGCCGAGAAAACCATGATCGAAGTCCGCGAAGCCATGAAGATGCCACTCAGCGCCGTGAAAGCCTGAGCCATGCCAGCGAACGCGTGAACGAGAGGCTGCTGTGAAGAGCCGTGGGGAACGGCGCGGCGCAGGCGGCCGGGAAAGCAACGATGATGGAACGAAAACTCCCGTGGTGGCGCAGGGCGCTTGAGTTTGCGGTGGGCGGAATCGTCGGCCTGTTCCGGCGCAACGGGAATGGCGCGGCGAAGCGGGAGGTTGGTGCGCAGGAAGCAGCGGCTGAGCCGGAAACGGCTGTCGTCCCGCGCCCGGAAGAGGAAGAGAACGAAATTGAAGTGCAAGAAGAAGAGAGCCGAGTGAATCCGTTTTCCCCCTATTCCGAACCCGTTGACCATGAGTGTGCCGCACCGGAGGCCGAAGTGGCCGCTGAGACCATTGCACCGCTTGTCGATCCTTTCGATCGGACGGATGCAATCTCTGCGCAGGAATTCGTGGCTGGGCCGTCCGCCGTCGCGGAGGATCTGGCAACTCCTGCGACGCCTGAGCCTGCCGCGAAGAAGGAACGTCCCGCGCCGACGAAGGGAGTTTCGTCCCGGGCGGCGAGTGAGCCGGAAGCGCTGCTGGCGGGTGAGTCGCGAGCAGAGAGCCCGACCAAGGAGTCCGCACTGACCGAAGTTGCGGGCCACGTTGAGTTCACCTGGAGCCCTGGCTCCTACACGGTCGAGACCGACTTGGCCGGGGCTTTAACTCCTGAGACCAGCTTTCCGAGCATCGAGCCGGAGATTCCATCGGCATTTGAAGAAACGGAAGAATCAGCCGTGGCGAATCCTGCTGAGCCCGCGGAAACAACATCGCCGGACGAAACAGCATCGATAGAAGAAGTGAGCGAATCTTTAGAAGAGGCAAACGAATCTTTCGCGATCGCCGCGGAGGCTCAACCGGAAGAGGCTAGAACGCCGGAGCCTGAGACCACTCAGGGAGTGGATGCAACTCTGGAGGAGATGGAAACCCCCTTGCACGAAAATGAAGCTGCACAAATCGGCGAAGCCTCTCCGCCGAGCGCTGCCATCGCTGCCGCCGTGCAGTTTGCGCCCGCGCCGCCGCCTCCCGCGTCGCCTCAGGAGATCGCGCCCACTCTTCCTTTTACCGAAAAGCCCGCCGGGCGCACTACTGCCGAAAAAGTCGCTGCCGCGCTCAAGGCTCGCGAGGCGCGCGGAGAAGAGGCCGACCAGTCGCCGTTTTCCGTCCTCGTGAACCAGGTTTACGACGGCCCGCTCGATCTGCTGCTCGATCTGATTCGCAAGCAGGACATCGATATCTACGACATTCCGATCGCCAAAATCACGGCGCAGTTTCTGGCTTATGTGGACCGGCTGCGCGCGAGCGACATGGACGTGGCCGGCGATTTCATCTACACCGCGGCGCTGCTGATTCACATCAAGAGCAGAATGCTGCTGCCGCGCGCGCCCGCAGGGCCTGACGACGCGGACGATCCACGGCGGGAACTGGTGGAACGGCTGCTGGAGCACGAGCGCTTCAGGAACGCCGCGCAGATGCTCAAGGAAAAGCAGATGCTCGAGGCCGCTTCGTGGACTAATCCCGGCATGCGCGAGTTCAAGGAGGACGCCGCCGCGGAGCCGGAGATCGCCGCCGATACCACCGACCTGGTGCGGGTTTTCAGCGACATTTTGGAACGCGCGCGCAACCGGCCGATCATCAATGTGGAAGAAGATTCGGTGACGGTGGGGCAGATGATCCAGTTCCTGGCGCGGCGGCTGACCATGGAAGACAGACCCGTGGCGCTGCGCCGCATGTTGAGCCACACCAAGTCAGAGCGCGCGCTGATTGCCATGTTTCTCGCGCTGCTCGAGCTGGTCCGCCTGCAGGCCATCCTGCTGCGCCAGGACCGGCAGTTCAGCGAGATTTTTATCAAGAAGAATACGGGCTTTGACGCGCTGATGAATCAAGGCCTGGCCGATGCGCGCGACGATTGGCGGTAATTGTCTCTTGTTGGCCCGGCTTTCAAATGGGGTCATTCTAATCCACCCTTTCCGCACAAGACGCGAAAAGGATGGGGCACCCAATCATCAGTATTTACGGGCCGGATCAATAGCGCTTGCGTTACCGGGGACAGCAACACGTGTATCTCTGATCCAGGCGCGAATGCTGAATGCGTAAATGACAATGCAGAAGATGTTCGCGGGGATAAAGCCGATCTGGTGTGTCTCAAAGGCGATGAAGGAAATAATCAGGCAGTTGATGGCTGCGAAGATAAATCCAGTCCACTCTTTCTTTGCAATCAGGATCGTTGATAGAACAGTAAAGATGCATGACAAGTAATCCAGCCTGAACATTGGAGCCCCAAAGACCTTTCCCCCCAATTTCAGTCAAATTGCGCGAAAAACTCAGTGACCGGCCTCACGCCCGCTCTTGTTCCCGGATGCGTCGCGCATTCCAGAGGCTTTACCTGCTCGCCAGCTTGTACACTGTCGATGATGATTTGGTTTCTACGCCCACGGTATCAAGCCGCCAGTATCGCCGCCATTGTTGCGCTTTTGCTAGGTGCATCTTCCTCGTGCGCTCGCGCGCAACAGGCGACGCAACTGTCGCCCGACGCTGAGTTGGCTCAGGTTCCACCGGCTTCAGCCGTCGTTGAAGCATTGCCCCTGCCGGAAGACCGCGGGGCCGCGGATCTGGAGCAGACCCTCAAGCGTCTCGGCACCACGGCCAGCGTGCTGGTCATCGTTGCACATCCCGACGATGAAGATGGCGCGACGATGACGTATCTTTCGCGGGGCCGCGGCGCGCGGGTTACGCTGATGACGCTTACGCGCGGCGAAGGCGGGCAGAACGCTATGTCGGCGGAGAGCTACGATGCGCTGGGGCTCATCAGGACCAACGAACTGCTGAAGGCCGACGAGTATTACGGCGCCGAGCAACTCTGGGGCACGGAGGCCGATTTCGGTTTCTCGAAGACGCAGGAAGAGGCATTTGCCAAGTGGGGCCACGACCGCGTGCTATACGATGCGGTGCTCGCCGTGCGCATGGTGCGGCCGCAAATTATCCTTTCCACCTTTGTCGGCGGACCCAGCGACGGCCACGGGCACCACCAGGTCTCGGGCGAGATCGCGCAGGAGGCATTCAAAGTTGCCGGCGATCCGAAGGTTTTTCCCGAGCAGCTCAAAAACGGATTAGAGCCGTGGCAGCCGCTGGCCGTCTATTCGCGTGAGCCATTCGCTCCCATCACCAACGGACAAATGTTTGACTATGCCACCGGCAAGTGGACGCCGGCGCGGTTCCACAATTACGTAACGGGCGAGTGGACGGAGGGCGAGCTCCAGGCCGACGTGACGATTCCCGTGGGCGAATGGGACCCGGTGCTGGGCCGCACCTACGAGCAGATTGCGCGCGAAGGTTGGGGCAAGCAGATGTCGCAATACGGGGGCGCCGATCCCGCGCTCGGCGGGCCGGATTCTTCGAGCTACCACTTGTGGGCGGTTGCGCCGACGGCAAAGCAGCTTCCCCGCCTGAGGCTCGAAGAGCCTACGCTGTTTTACAACTACGACGTAAACATTGCCACGAATATCGCGGCGCTCGCGCGGCTCGCCGGCACTGCGCCGCCCGCGTGGCTCACCGACGCGCTACGCAAACTTGAATCGGACCTGCGTGCCTATGAGGACAACTGCAGGAATCGAAGCGATATGGAGGGCGCGCGCAACCTTGTGCCCATTTACCGTGAAACTCTGAATCTCTACGCGCGCGTAAAGTCGAGCGACCTGAGCGCGGAGGCAAAATACAGTCTCGAATTCGAGTTGGGGCAGAAGATCGACCAGTTCCAGACCGCATTGAAAGATTTGCTTGGCCTCGACCTGATCGCATTCACGTCGCGAGGGGACGGTGGCCAGGGCAACGGCGGAGGCCGCGGCGCCTTTGCCGATGAAAGTTCGCGCAGCGTCTGGCCGGACGAGCATTTCAACGTACGCGTGCATCTGACGGATGCTATCGGAGACGCTCGCATCGGCCGCGTGTGGCTGGAATCGAGCGGCGGCCAAACCTGGAAGATCGAAGATGCCACCGGAACCGCGAATTCGGAATCCACGACCGTACGCGTGAGCGACCGGCTCTTCCATGTCTACGTGCCCGGCGACGCTGAACCCACCGCGCCGTACTTCACGCGCCCTACGACCGAGCAGCCCTACTACGACATCTCGAACGAAGCGTGGCGCGAGCGCTCCTTTGCTCCGTACCCGTTGAGCGCGTGGGCAGAGTTCACGTTCGAAGGCGTTCCTATCCGGCTCGGCATGGTGGTGCAGACGCTGGCGCACGTCACCGGAGTCGGCGGCGTTTACCAGCCGCTGGCCGTCACTCCGGCCATTGGCGTGCGCGTTGCGCCGGAAGCGCGGATTCTGCCGCTCGATGGTTCGCCGCTGCCTGTGCGCGTCACCGTTCACGCCGAGCGCGCGGCCGATGGAATCGTCGATCTGAAGCTGCCGGAGGGTTGGCGCGCCGAGCCAGCGCAACAATCTTTCCACCTCAAGAGCGCAGGCGATACCGAACCGCTGGTCTTCTCCGTTTCTCCCGCAGGCGACGTGGCCGCGCGCGCCTACATGATCGAGGCCGTGGCCCATGTAGATGGAAGAGATTACGCGACGGGCTGGCAGAGCATCGGCTACGCCGGCCTGCGGCCCACCAATCAGTACAAGTCCGCCGAGCTGCGCACGCGCAAAGTCGATGTGAAGCTCGCGCCTGGCCTGCGCATCGGCTACGTGATGGGAACCGGCGACACAGTTCCGGAAGCCATTGAAGCGTTGGGCGTCACTCCGCATTTGGTCAGCGACGAAGAGCTGGCTACCGGCGATTTATCGCAGTGGAATGTGATTGTCATCGGGATTCGCGCCTACTCCGCACGCCCTGCGCTCGCCGCCGCCGGAGCGCAGTTT
>CAVXOO010000341.1:0-5357 GCA_963762945.1 uncultured Acidobacteriaceae bacterium
TGGTTGCACAAATGGTCTCGTGAAAGGGCACGACTTTAGAAGTCGTGCCGCAAAAGCCACATGAATATTGGGCTTTAGCCCCAGAAGGAAGCTTCTTTGTCGCTTCGGACTATTTATGCAACCAGTTCTAAGAAACTGCTCTAATTTGCTCCCTGCTCCCTTGTTCCCTTTTTCCCTGCCTTCTTCCGCAAAGAACGCCTCGACATCCACGATGTTCTGCGTCACGCGGTAGGGCGGCAGAGATTGCAAAAAGATTTGGCCGTAGCGCTGGGTGCGCACGCGCGGGTCGAGCAGCACCAGCACGCCGCGGTCTTCAAGCGAGCGAATGAGGCGGCCGAAGCCCTGTTTGAGTGTCAAAACTGCCTCAGGCACCTGGTAGTCGAAGAAGGGCTTGCCGCCGGCTTCCTCAATAGCCTTCATGCGCGCCTGCACCACGGGATCGGAGGGCACGGCGAAGGGCAGCCGGTCGATGATGACGCAACTGAGTGCCTCGCCCTGCACGTCCACGCCCTGCCAGAAGCTGGAGGTGCCAAAGAGGACGGCGTTAGGCGTGGAGCGGAACTCTTCGAGCAGCGCTTTGCGCGGAGCGGTGCCGTGCAGCAGGATCGGGTAATCGAGTACCGGAAGCAGCCGTTCGTAGAGCGCGCGCATCTGCGCGTAGCTCGTGAACAAACAAAACGCGCGCCCGCGCGTGATACGCAGAATTCGCTCAATGGTTGTGGCCGCGGCTTCCTGGAACTCCTGGGCGCGCGGGTCGGGCATCTGCGGGGGCAGATAAAGCAGCGCCTGCTTTTCGTAACGGAAGTGCGAAGGCACGACCAGCTCACGCGCGTCCTTGAGGCCGAGGCGTCGGCGCAGATGCTCGAATCCGCCCTGCACCGTGAGCGTGGCCGAGGTGAGCACGCAAGTCGGCACCTGGTCCCATACCCGCTCGTCGAGAATCGCGGAGACATCGATCGGCGTGGCCTGCATAAAAGTACTGCGCGCACCAGCACTGCGTGCGGCAGACTTTTGGACGAGATTCGTGGTGGATCCAAACCCACCACCGCGCCTCTCCAGCCAGAAAACCATATTGTCGGCCTTGGCTTCGAGCATGAAGGAGAGATCGGCGCGTATCGCAGCCGCGCGGGCTTCGAGGCCCGGAGCCTCGTCCGTGTCGCTCAGCCGGTCGAACTCCGCTTCAAGCAGCTTGAGCGTGGTCGAGACAGCAAGATAAAGATCGCCGGAGGACTCGAGAAACTCTTCGCGATTGCCAAAGGGATGACGGCCGTCGCCTTCCTGGGGCAGCGCGGCAAAAAACATCCGCGCCCGCTCGCGCAGCTCCTGCGTGAGCATGTGCACGTGCGAGGAGCCTTCCTTGCCGCGCAGCAAAACATCGGCGTCGCGGGCAAAGTCTTCAAAGCGCAGATTCGATAGCGAGCGCCCAAAATAATTCGACGCCACCTCTTCAAGCTCGTGCGCCTCGTCGAAGATCACAGCCGCGGCTTCGGGCAGAACGCCTGCATCGGGCGCATTGGCGGCTGCGGCGCGCACCGCGGCATCGGCAAAAAAGAGGTGGTGATTGACGATGATCAGGTCCGATTCCATGGCGCGGCGTCGCATCTCCGTGATAAAGCAACGGCGGTAATCCGGACATGTGCTGCCGAGGCAGGCCTCCGACCTCGCATCGAGTTTGTGCCAGAGGGCGCTCGATTCCGGAAGTCCAGACAACTCCGCGCGGTCGCCGGTTTCGGTGGTGCGTTCCCACTCGGCAATCTGCTGGTACTCGTCCACCTCTTCCAATCCCGACAACACGGGCTGGTCGCGCAATGCGTAGAGCTTGCGGCGGCAGAGATAGTTGCCGCGGCCCTTCATGTAGCAGACGCGCAACTCGCCCAGCAGCGCTTCGAGAAACGGAACGTCGCGGAAGTAGAGCTGATCCTGCAACGCCTTGGTTCCCGTGGAGACGATGATGCGCTGGCCGGTGCGCAAAGCCGGCAACAGGTAGGCCAGAGTTTTTCCTGTGCCCGTGCCGGCTTCGACGATCAGATGACGGTGCTCGCCGAGAGCGCGCTCCACGGCCTTGGCCATCTCGTACTGGCCGGGTCTGACCTCGTAGGGCAGCGGCGAGCCCGCCAGGATGCCCCCCGGCGCGAAGAATTCGTGCAGCGTGGGCAGTGCGCGAGTTGGGGTATTCGAGGAGGCCATCGAGACCGCTGCTTCCATCATAGAGACAGGGAGCGACGGAACAAGGGAGCGAGGTAGCCGACTGGCGCGGCGAGCGGAAGGGCGCGATCAGACGAGGTCGGAGTCGCTGCCTTCGGACGCGGTGTGATACTCGTCGCCGGGCAGCACCTGGCTATGCCGGGAGTCCAGCCATTGGCCGATCATCAGCGTCGCATCCGGATCGGAATCGGCATCGATGGATTGCGCGGATTTGAACAGGCGCTTGCGGGTCTCGGCGGCACGTTGCGCGGTGGCGGCGCGTTCGTTCGCCAGGGCGTTGGTATTGATCGCGTGGAGACCGACAGCGGCAGGGTGAATGTGCATGGCACCCTCCGGCGAAAGAGAGGGCAATTCAAGGGCCGGATATTATGAGCCAAATATTGGAAAATATTAAACTTGCATGCAACCGAACACGCTAATCCCGCCTGGCGATTGACTTTCGAAAGTGGACTAAGCATACTTAGTCCATGGCCTATACCGTGCATCAGGCGAAGACCAACTTCTCCCGGATCCTCAAAGAGGTTGAGGCGGGGCAGGAAGTCATTGTCATGCGCGGCAAAAAGCCGGTCGCGAAGATTACCGCGGTCGAGCCCCCGGCAAGGCCGAATCTTCCGTTCCGTCTCATGGGGGCGTACCCCGGAATCAGTTGGACTCCAGACGCCTTTGACCCGCTCACGGATGAAGAGTTGACGGAGATGGGATTCGACTATCTGGTTGACGCGCCTCTATCACCGAACCTTGAAACGCCGGCCGGGGAGAAATGAAGTTTCTCCTCGACACCCATACATTCCTGTGGGCTCTTCGATCACCGGGTGAGATCGCCGAACGGGCACGCGCGATTCTCGCCGATCCAGGCTCGGAACTACTGATGTCGATCGTGATTCCATGGGAGATCGCAATCAAGTCCGGCGTTGGAAAACTGAAGAACACCTCGGATCTCATCGACGATTTCGAGAACCGGGTGTCTGCAGCCGGATTCAGGATTCTTGAAACATCCATCAGGCAAGTGATCCGGAGCGGCACACTGCCTCTGCATCACAAAGACCCTTTTGATCGGCTGCTCATCGCGCAGGCGCTCGATCTGGGTGTGCCGGTTATCAGTTGTGACGATATCTTTGACCAGTATGGCGTAACGCGAGTGTGGCGCTAAGCGCGCGGCGCTCCGCGTGACTGCCAGGAGGCTTCTTTGCCGACGTATCGCAGATCGGTTGTGCCCGTAAAGGCAGGCGCCGCGCAGTTACCGCTGGTGGCCATTGTGGGGCGGCCCAACGTGGGCAAAAGCACGCTCTTCAACCGCCTCACCGCAAGCCGCCGCTCGATTGTGGGCGACGAGCCGGGCATCACGCGCGACCGCATCTATGGCGAGTACGAGTGGGCCGGGCGGCGCTACCGGCTCGTGGACACGGGCGGCATTGTGCCCGACGATCCCGAACTCATTGCTACCGAAATCTTCGAACAGGCGAAGGTGGCGCTCTCGGAGGCCGATGCGCTGGTGATGGTGGTGGATGTGCGCACCGAACTGGCGCGGCCCGACTACGACCTCGCGCTCTTGCTCAAGCGCGGAGGCAAGCCGCTGTTCCTCGCCGTCAACAAGGTTGAGACCGACGCGCTCGCCAACGAAGCCGAGAATTTCCGCCAGCTCGGCATCGGCAACGTCTTCCCGGTGAGTTCGGAGCATGGACAGGGCGTAGGCGACCTGCTGGATGCGATTGCCAAGGCCGTGCCGGAGATACAGGGAACAAGCGAGAATGCCGGCGAGGGAGCAAGTCAGCAAGCCGGCGACGATCCCGATGATGCGCCGGAAGAAGTCGAAGAGGCGATCGAGGACGAGCTGGAAGAAGGCGGGCCGCTCGTTCCCGGTGAAAATCCGACCGAAAACCAGAAAAAAATCCGCACCCACGGCGAGTTTGAGCAACGCGAAACCTCGGTGGCGATCATCGGCAAGCCCAACGTGGGTAAAAGCACGCTTCTCAACGCGCTCACCGGAACCTCCCGCGCCATCGTTTCGCCCATCGCCGGCACCACGCGCGATGCTGTGGACGAGGTCGTCAACTTCGAGGGCAATATGTTGCGCTTTGTCGACACCGCCGGAATCCGCCGCAAAGGCAAGACGAAGCTGATGGCGGAAAAGATGAGCGTGGTCATGGCGCGACGCCATCTTGAAGCCGCGGATGTGGCGCTCTTGGTAATCGATGCGGCCGAAGGCGTTACCGCAAGCGACGCCACCATCGGGGGCTACGCGCACGAGAGCGGGCGCAGCGTGATTATCGTGGTAAACAAGTGGGACGCGGTCACCACGGGCCGCACCGATGGCAAGCCGCCCGCCGATCGCGAGATCTTCGAGCGGCAGTTGCGCAAGGTGCTCAAGTATCTCGATTACGCGCCGGTGATTTTTCTTTCAGCGCTTGAAGCCATCGGCCCGCAGCGCAAAGGCATGGCGCGCGTGCTGCACGAAGTGAGTCTTTCGACGTGTGCTCGGATGGGACTTGCGTTCCTTTTACTTACTATCAGATTGAACGACTTGTCAGAGCAACGGGATGCTGTGGTGTAACTCCGGGACAATCGAAAAGCTCGGGAAAAACGAAGTACCTTGAGTCACGAACTCCCCTGCTGTTCCGATTCATATTCTTCGAGCACCTTCAAACACTCTGTCAATTTGATTGCCCGCACAGGTTCTTTTCTATAGATTTTCTCTAGCGTGTGCTGATTGATCCCACGGCGCATGAATTCTCGCTTGGGAACCATCGCGATGCGCGGCAGTTGTTCATCGGTCGCAATTGCACTTCCTGTGCTGTTGTATTCGATAGCCTTGAAATCGAGCAACCTCAAATCCTCGCCTTCCTCCCAGTGTTTGTCGGATTCTTTTCCGATATAAACGGGGGGGCCAACTCGCGTGGCACCGTCCCCGTTGCAACGACCCGCGCGTATCGTACTTGCACGGGCTCCCATCATTCACAACACCCTTTGCCTCTGGATGATTCTTGTATCCCTCCAAGAGCATAAAAAAGTTCTTCGCCATTGCACGCTCGCCATCGTATTCGTGCGTTAGTTCGTAAATCCGGGACTGCGGGTCGTGGATGTTGATGCATTTCGATTTCATCCAGGCGTCCCTCTCGGAAAGCAATACGTACGCAACCAGTAGAGGACATAAC
>CAVXOO010000342.1:0-3716 GCA_963762945.1 uncultured Acidobacteriaceae bacterium
AGCGCCCAGCCATGTCCATCGACCCGGACGAGTGTCGAGCAGAAAATCAAGATAATGTGGCCACACCGACGTGCGGGCGGCCTGCTAGGACGGTTGAACTTTCGCCTCGGCGCTGCCTCGTGTTCGATAGGCTTTGGTGGTGATCGCGTTTGATATTTGATCCTTTAGGTTGCGGATGAGCGCGGTCGTTTCATCGTAAAGAATCTCAAAATCTTCGAGCGTCGGGCATTGCTCCTTACCGTGGGCAATATTATTCCTGAGGTCTAGCAGTTGTTCGTCGATCAGTTTCTCTTTTAGCTCAAACCCTGAGTAGTCCAAACCTAGCGTAAGCACGATCGTCTTCAATCTCTTCGAGTTAAGATTGGATCCCGTCTTGATAACCCCCAACTTAGGTATTTGCGCATTCGATTCCAGGTCACCCGTAAGGAATCTTACGAAATCTACATGCGCAGACTCGTCGTCGTTCCCTAAGAACGAGTTGAATTTATTTCGGAGCGCCAAACCTAAGAAACCAGGGCTTAGTTCCTTATATTTCAGTCGCCTACGACCAACATAGAAGACGTAGGTGTCGCACGCGGACTTCACGAAGCCTTCCCAATGTGCGTACAGAAGAGCTACCCCTGCGCGTAGTAGCGCATTCCGAGAGAACCCGGTTGCTGTGTTCAGGTCCGCTCGAATTGTGCCTAGCTCCTTTCGGCGCCACGCAAATTCTTGATCGAGGAAGTCTTGCATCTCGGTTTCTGTGGTGGCATTCATATATTGCCAAAGAGCTTGCGGCCCAGCGGCACCAGTTGGGGTAATCGGCTGCTTGCGGACCTCCCACTTTTCGAGAATTCACGAAAGATTGGGTCCCCCTTCAACGAGTTGTAGGCGTTCTCCAGCTTAGCCTTTTGTATTTTCTTACCGGGTTTTGTCCGCAATCGCCAGCCCAAGCCCGCCGCGACGACCTCGAAGACCGATATTAGAAATCCCCCGCGGCCCCTTCCTCCACCTGGACGGGCAAAGCAATCCTCGCCGAAGGTATCCTGAAGTGCAGAGAAGGTATTCTGGAAAATCTGCCCTTGGAGGACTGTGTCGAAGTTTGGGCTGCCCGCGATCTCCCGCATGCCCTTCGTCACGAAAAGATCAACATCTTTGATACCTTGGAGCGCCTTCAGGTCAACACTGCTTAGAAGCAGAAAGCGCAGAACCAGCTCCATGTCGTATCGTTCCTGGAGAGCTCGGTCGGTCAAGGAGATAGAATCCTGAAACGGCTTAAACTCGCTGATGCTCTCGAGCCATTTGAAGAATTTCGGATCAATCATGACAAGCAGGCAATTCCGAAGCTCTTGGTCAGATAAGCGTGAGCCCAGGCTGTTCAGCCTTTCGAAGAGGTCAAACTTCGTTGCCTCGTTGCTCTCCTTTTTGATGATTTTTATGTCCAGCTTCTCCCTCTTGAAGTCGAGGCGCAGCGCATTCGGGAAGGCTCGGTCGGGCTGTTGGTTGTCTTCCCATACCATGTCCTTGAGGTGGGGTAGGTAATCGGTTTCGGTCAGCACAAGCGGCCCAATCGAATGTCCAGCTTTGTCCTTCAAGTCTCCCGTGAACTGAAATATAGTCGAGAGCCTTTGCACTCCGTCTACGACGTCCCACACTCCGTCATTTCGTTGAGCAACGAAGATTGACGGTATTGGTATTCCGAGCAGAATTGACTCGATGAATTTCGATTTTTGAAGGTCAGACCACCTGAAGAAGCGCTGGAATTCCGGGTGGATATCTAACTCGTCATCGCGATAGAGGCTGAGCAGTTCGCCGATGGACATAGGGTATGCATCCGTGTGTATGCTTCGGGCCTTGCTGGAAATATCCGCAAGAAGCTTCGAGACTCTGTCGCTTTTCTTTGTCATAACTGTAGACACTGCATCTCCTAGTCGAAATGTTTGTCGAAAGCATTGTAGCCCATCGAGCAGATTGGACGAATCAGGTGCCACAAAGCCGTGCCACGATCCAGCAAATAGGTACCGGTGGGCAGGACTGATTTGAGCGCGAGGGCGAGGGCGAACATGGGTGGCCAGTGATCAATGCGCACTGTCCACTCATGTTCAGGATATTCTCTAGTCCCTAACCCCAATCCTTTGCGAAAAATGCCTCCACATCCATGATGTTCTGCGTCATGCGATACGGCGGCAGCGACTGCAGAAAGATTTGCCCGTAGCGCTGCGTCCGCACGCGCGGATCGAGCAGCACCAGCAGACCGCGATCTTCGAGCGAGCGAATCAGCCGGCCGAAGCCCTGCTTGAGCGTCAAGACCGCTTCAGGCACCTGGTAGTCGAAGAAGGGCTTGCCGCCGGCCTCCTCGATGGCCTTCATGCGCGCCTGCACCACGGGATCGGAAGGCACGGCGAAGGGCAGCCGGTCGATGATGACGCAACTCAGCGCCTCGCCCTGCACGTCCACGCCCTGCCAGAAGCTGGCGGTGCCGAAGAGGACAGCGTTCGGCGTCGTACGAAACTCTTCGAGCAGCGCCTTGCGTGGAGCGCTCCCGTGCAGCAGGATCGGGTAATCGAGTACCGGAAGCAGCCGTTCGTAGAGCGCGCGCATCTGCGCGTAGCTCGTGAACAAACAAAACGCGCGCCCGCGCGTGATACGCAGAATTCGCTCAATGGTTGTGGCCGCGGCTTCCTGGAACTCCTGGGCGCGCGGGCCGCCGATGAGGCGCCGAACCTCATTGAGGTGCCGGTCATCATTGAGAACATCCGCGAAAACCACGGCGTTCCAGACCGCACAGGCCACTGTTAATGCTTCCGTGGCTCTGCGCTCAGGCGCTTCGCCCGGGAGGGCCTGAGGTGTGAGCGTTGCGAAGTCCAGAATCGTCTCGGAGATTTTGCGGTCGGGAAATCTTGCCGTCCGTTTGGCCATCTCGCCCTCTGCGCTGAAATCCTATTTTAGGCCTGACCGATTGAGCCTGGAGATCAAGCGCGCCGGATCGACGCGCCATCGTCTCACGGCGGGCAGCGACGGCCTGCAGCATCATGTCATACGGTGTAACGCCCAGCGCCAAAGCTAGAGCACCGTCGCGATAGTAGGGGAAGAACCAGTCGTAGCCCGGACGCAGGCCCAGAGCGGCTCCCACCTGCAGGGCTTCGTGGCCCGCGGAGGAGATCTGGAAGAAGCTCTTCTGTTGATGTTTAAGGAGGATTTCGCGGTCGTCTACCGCACGGGAGAGAAACATCAGCCGGTAGATCTCGATCATTTGCTGCGCGGTCAGCTCATCCCGGGCCGGATATGTTCCGGACGCACGAGCGCTGGAAATTGCCACTTCCATTCCGGTCGACCCCCATACGCAAGACCCGAGCGATGATCTTCTGCCGCTATGGCTCCGGTCCCGCCGGAAGAACATTCTTCCGGATATAACCTAGCCTGATTGTAGCAATTCGCCAAGTGCCGATGTTGCCGGAGTATCGGCCGTCCTGCGCGATTTTGCCAGCCCGGTGCACCGGCTAGTGCGGCGGCAAAGGAACGGACATCTGCACGCCCGGATCCGGCCGTCCCACTCCGTCGGCCATCTTTTGCTCGATCCAACGCGCCAGCTTTTCAATTTGGGCCATCTTGCGCAGTTGATCGTCAGTCAACGTTGCAGCGTTGTTTGACGCGACCTCATCGTTCAACTCCCTGGCCAGCCTGAGCAACTTGTTGGAATCGGAAACCACTTCCTTTTGGCGCTCGATATTGAGGGC
>CAVXOO010000343.1:0-10631 GCA_963762945.1 uncultured Acidobacteriaceae bacterium
GGAACATCGTCCGGGTTGACCGGTTTGCGATCTAACAGCTCGGCGAAGTTCAGCAGCAACTGCGCCAGGTCGCCTGGAGACTGAAGGCGATCTGCGCGCGGCCCGTAATACCACTTCTTGTAGCGTTCCAGTTCTACCTGCAGACGCAGGTTCTCGACATGCAGATCGTCGGCACGGTGCTTCTCGCAGTCGTGCTTCAGCAACAGCGAGCGCACCATCGCCTTCAGCGCTTCGCTATCGTCGGGTAACTCCACTAACTTGTCTGTGGGAGGCACATACTATAGACGTGTAAGTCGCAATCGGAGTTACTTACACTGCGACCTTTTCTTGGTTATCTTCGCTGGTTCGCGCTCTCCGCTCGTAGCGCGGCACGCGCTTCAGCTTCGTCATATCGATCCCATCCAGGATCATTGCCAACTCGCTGGCTCGCAACTCCACCGAGCGTGCTCCATCCTTCACACGCGGCAACTTGAAAACTCCCGCCTCCAGCCGCTTGTACCACAAAACAAAACCGTCGCGGTCCCACGTCAGCACCTTTAATCTGTCGCCCCGCCGCGAACGAAAGATGAACAGACTGTCGCTCAGCGGATCCTGGCCGATGACAGCGCGCACTCTTTCGGCCAGCCGATCAAACCCGCAGCGCATATCGGTCGCCTCCACCGCCAGCCAGATCCGCGTTCCCTGCGTCCCGTCCAGCGTGCGTAAACTTGGCAGGCCAATCACGCTTCCGGCTCCAACACCGAAAGCAATGCACGCAGATGTTGCGCATCAAAGCCGGGTTCCACTACCAGGCTGCGCCCTCGCGGCAGCCGTATCTCAATCGACTTGACCGCCGCCACCGCCGCTGGTCCTTCTCCGGGGGCCACTTTGACTGAAACGAACTTCACTGCTTCCGCTTCGCCAACCCGCTTCTTCCAGTCGTAAAACTGCCCATCACGAAGACCGCGATCACGGCAGAACGCCGCTACACTCTGTCCGCTGGCAATCTGCTCGGAAACCAGACCTCGCCACTTCGTCCACTCTTCCGTTCCGCGCTGTCTCATGACTCCAGATTGCAGCTTCACGCACCGCCGAACAAGATGTGCTTCACACACCGCTCACTCGACATCGGAGAAGTCAACAAATTCAGGCGTCGACCCCTCACAGTCTCCTTATTCACCACGTACGCTTCTAACAACGAGAGCCACTGGTCCTCACGGATTTCGCACGCTAACGTGAGGCTCCACATGTAGACGATTCTTTGGACGGCAGATTGAAAGTGCAGGCTCTCAAAGCGGTCACTCTCGCCCCCAACGGGAGAAGCTGCGTTAATGCCGACTCTCTAGGCCCGGGCAGTGGACAACGGCGCGTCGGTTGTCTGTATTCGACTGCTCGCATTATCTTGGGTCTAATGTATCCGGGAACTTGCGGACTCGTTGCTTGAGAAACGCCAGAGAAGCCGAAGGATTAACTCATAACCCACGCGTACGGTGCAAAAGCTGCCGAGACCACCGCCATAGCCATAAGAAGGGACGCAAGGGCTTGTAGGCCCAAAAGAGACTGTCGGGGAGGGAAAGTGTTCGGAAGTCGTGGGGGCTGTGAAAGAATCCACCTAGGCTTTCGCGCCAAGTTCTCCGGGGACGCAGCACATGTTCATAATGGCTGAGTTGAACCTTGTAAAGGAAGTTGGCAAGGTCAGTACGGTAGGCTGGGACTTTCGGATTACTGAGCGCACAAACCGGAGTCTCGATGAGATATGGCTGCAAGTCCTTCCCTGTGTTATCGGGCATATTCGGCAAGGGAAGCCGATAGAGCAGATCCAGCAGACGCAATCCTACCAACAGTACGTTCTGCTGGTCCGAGCTACGGGCCTCATTCCAGGCTGCTTTCCAATCCAGAAGCCCCGCAGCGTGAGCGCGCGCCAGATCGCCCACCCATTTGGCGCGAAACCAAAGATGTCCACACCCATGGCCACAGAGGTACAACACGAGGTCACCAGGACTCATGGTTTGGATGGAACGCCCTTGCCAATCAACAGGGACACTTCTGGCCCATCGTGACCTGGCTGCTTCCGGAGTTTCCCAGTGGTTACGCCAATGGAGCTCTAACAGGCAGCCCGTGCGGGAATGAATGAAGGTCATGGAGTGCTCGTACTCGAGGAAGCTCTCCCATTGGCGAGGGCTCATGGGGAAAAAAGTAGAATCGGGTTGCCATTCCAAACTCTCAAGGCATGCCTGCGCTCTACAAAGGTCCTTCTTTTGCACTTCCACGTCCAAATCGCGGCTATAGCGCAAGCCCACATCGTTGTAAAGGTCAAAGGAAAGGATTTGTCCTTTCAAGGGCATCGCGGGAATCGCGGCGAGGTTGAACCGTTTCAATAAGTCCGCGAGGATTATGCAGTACAGGATCGCCTGTTTTCGGCAATCGTCACTTCGCTTCTTTAGTTCCTGCGCGACGGTGTCCGGCACCCCGATCTGCGGAACGAGCCGCAGCGCGGCCCAGCCAAGTCCCAGCGTGCCGTGCCGGTCGAGCAGGCGAAGGTACTCCGGCCAGTCAATGCCAGCTGCGGTCGCAGTGAGGATCGCATTCTCTTGGTGCACGCGCCATCTCTCCGGCGCCAGCCAGGAGGTCGCGATCATCAGACGAAATGCAGGGCTTCTGCCCTCGAGCCAATTAGCTTCCAACACGGCCGATCTCCTGCATCTGGGCGCTCCAGGAACTGGCGTAGGCTCCGCCGCGCGTGACAAGTTGCGCGTGGGTCCCGGATTCCACAATTCGTCCCTTGTCCACTACGTGAATGATGTCAGCGTGCATTGCAGTTGTAAAGCGGTGCGTAATCATCAGCGCGGTTTTGCCGGCCGTAAGCAAGCGGAAACGACTGAGCCAATCCTGCTCCGCCCAGGAATCCATGGCGCTGGTAGGTTCGTCGAGGATGATCAGTGAAGCCCCGCGAAAGAAAGCGCGAGCAAGGGCGATGCGCTGCCACTCTCCGCCACTCACTTCGGTGCCGCCAAACCACTTGCCCAGCATAGTCTCAAAACCGTCGGGCAGCCGCTCGATCGGCTCGAGAGCTCCCGCACCGCAGGCGGCTTCATTTAGGCGTTTCAGGTCCCCAAATCCACTCAAGTCTCCGTATGCAATGTTCTCGCTTGCGGTTGCGCAATAATGCACGGGTTGCTGGAAAAGAACTGCGATGCGGCGGTGCAATGCTTCCCGATTCAGCTCACGCAGGTCCACGCCATCGAAAAGAACTCGGCCCTCGTCGGGATCATAGAAGCGGCAAAGCAGTTTGATGATCGTGCTCTTGCCTGCTCCGTTGTGTCCCACAAGGGCAACTACCTTCTCTCGAGGGATCTCGAGGTCGAACTCATCCAGGGCGCGATGAAATCCGCCGGGATACGTGAATCTCACGCGCTCGAAGCGAATGCTTTGCTTCAAGGGCAATCCGGGCTCGGCGCGCGGGCCGGAGAGAATGGCTGGCTCGATTTTCAGGAACTCGTCGAGGTTCTCAATGAAAAGCAAACTCTTGTAGATTTTGCCCGCGCCCTCAAGAAGGGAACGAAGCAGCAGTTGGCATTGCTGAAAGGCCTGAAGGCAAAGCAGCAGATCGCCCAGTTTGATTCTGCCCGCGACCATCTGATTCAGCATCCAACCGAGGCCTGCGATGCTCCCTGCCCAGCCGAGGAGGCCGGCCGCCAACTCAATGATCGCGCCTTGTTGCGCCAGTCGCAATTTCCCATTGCGCAACGATTCGCGAAGACACTCGAAGGCCTTGCGGTGGAAGGTGCCCAAGCCAAAGAGGCGCAGTTCGGCAGCAGCGCCCAAATCGGTAATCATCCAGTCGAGATAGCGCGCGCGGCGTTCTCCGAAGGTGTGCTCGACCTGCCATCTGTGTTCCTTGAGAATCTGGCGCGCCACCATGAGCAGCCCAGGAACCGCAGCGGATACGAGAAGAATGGGTAGCCATCGAGCGTAGGTCCAAAGAATACCGGCGAGCACGAGAAAGCCCAGGCCATTCTGTACCAGGACCCCCAGGCTTTCGAGAAGTGCGAGCGGCTGCGCGATGGCGTCTACCTGTGCCCGGTACAGTTGATCGTACGAATCCGGGTCGTCGAAGAAAGCCAAATCCAACCGCAGGGCTTGCACGTGGATCAGCCGATGAACCTCGTCCTGCACATACTCGGCTTGCACGGTCCTGACCCACGACAAGGCACTCGAAACAAACTGTGCGACGACCCAAAGAACCGCGATGCCGATGGCCGGAGGCAAGACCGCGCTCCATCCCGGCCCCGCGACCAGCCGATTCACAATCGTCCTGAGTAACAGGGCCAACGCGGCAGGAATCAACCCCTGCACAACCAGAAGGATTCCCCAGCCCACGGTCCACCAACCCGCCGCTCGCCACACCAATGCGAGAGCACGCCGCCCCGTGGGCAATTGCCGGAAAAATTGCGCGATTTTGTCTGTCAACATGATTTGCTTAGAACTCTAACAGCGCGAGCGCGCCAGGCGGCGAAGAAATAGTCCCACGCCGATGCCGCGGACCAGGATCGAGACGGCTCTGCCCGTCGTTTCGGAGTCCACTTTTGCGACCACTTCGGCGAGGCAACGACGAAGAAGCGGTAAGTCGAGCATTTCCCTAGCTTCGGACAGCGATTCGAGCGAATCAAGACAGTCCTCAAAGGTCGACAGTTCGCGGACAATGCGATTACCGAGGTCTGCCGATTGCAGGCCCCGCTCCTGGGCGAAGACCACCTGATCGGGCATACGATTCCGAAACGCGCGCTTGAACAAGAGACTATTCTGACCATGCCGGTAATACTGCTCATCTGGAACCCGCAACAGAAACTCCACGAGGGCGTAGTTGGTGGTGGGATCGAGACGGGTGACGGAATGCCACGCGTTCAGTGCCGTCAAGACGCTGCAGGACGTGCCGAATTCCGGCTTCCAAAGCATCTCACGAAGATCGCGGAAACTGGAAAACAATAAGGTAGGGTCGTAGCCATCCTCCTTCATTCGGCGGTCAATATCCAACTGCCTGGCCATTTGGACGTTGAGCGCCGAATAAGATTGCCACGGACTGCGGAATGGAGTCCTTAGGCGCGCGCGAAGCCTCCTCACCGGCGTCACGAGCGGATTTAGCACCTGGCGCTTGAGAAGCCGCCAAGGATTTGTTTCTCCGTAAAGCAGCAATCTGAAGGCCGTTAAGGGCTGGCCTTGGAGCAACGACAAGAGCACCGAACCATTGCCCGCGAAGGAGACCGTGGCGTTGCCCATCTCACCCACCAACAGGACTCCCACACCTCGGAGCGCGCACGACTCCATGATGGCCTGACACCAGTAAGAATTGCTGGCGGAATGCCCTGGCCCATCGTGCAAATCGAGGAAGTGCTCTACGCCCGAAATGATGCTGTAGTCTCTGGCATCGACGGGGATATGGGTGACGTTGGTCCCCGCCATTGTTGCCGTTGCGTGCGCCCGATCCCATTCATTACCGACGCGTCCTCTTACCGCGCCGTCAGGGGGCAGGCACGGCACGGATGTGAAAGCGGTCAGTTCGCGGCCCTGGCTTGCGAGAACCGGCGCGGCCAAGGTGACGACAGACCCGGAGTCGCGGCCGCCAGAGAGCTCAGCCGCCACTGGCCTCTGCACTCGAAGGCAACTTCGAATCGCACGGCCGTAGTGTTCCAGAAAGGCTTCGGCGTATTCTTGCTCGCGCCTGTATCTGAGCGGCGCTCTGCCCTCCGGCGACCAGAAACGCCGGTCGTCTTTGCGGCCGTCGGAGGTGAAGGTCATGATGTGCGCCCCGATCACGGAGCGGAAGCCCTTGTAAGCCGTCAATTCCGCGCTCTGGTGCCATGTGACCAGAACTTCGGCCAAGCGTGAATAATCGGGCTCCTTTGGTGTTCCAGGCAGAGCCAGCAAGGCCTTCAGGCTGGACGCGAAGGCAACGAAGCCCTTCCCCTCGTGGTAGTACAGCGCCGCGCTGCCGAAGATGTCCCGTCCCAAAAAAAAACGGCGCCCCTTCCTGTCCCAGGCTGCGAATGCCCAGTCGCCTTCAAGACGGGAGCAAGCCTCTTCGCCCCCCCAGCGATCAAAGGTCATACCAACAAGTTGCCCGTCGGAGACGTTGGAAGCGTCAGAGGCAGGAATGTCGAAGATATCCAGAAGGGCATCGCGGTTATCGAGTCGAGCCGCGCACACCATTGGCCCACGCGCGCCGCTGATTGGCTGTCGCTCGAAGGCATCTTCCGGATTCACTTGCATCAGAAGATGCCCCATTCCCACCGGCTCCGCGATCATGGATCCGCCGCCGTCGGGGCCGAAGTAAGCCATGGCCTCCTTCATCTGCTCCAACCAGCAAGGGTCCACTGGAGCACCATCGTAGCGATAGATGCCATAGATGCCGCTCATGACTTTCCTCGTGCAAACGTTGTAAGAGCCTTGTAGCCCTGATGGCCGGCTCCGCCCGTCACTACTCGGCTTCCGACGCGCAACCACGCATGAGCCGTGAATCCCGCCGACTCCTCATCTCGCACCCCGAAACTCACCGTCCCTTCCACGCCGCGGCGCCGTAACATCGCGGCGGCGGCGAGCGCCTGGGCAAAACACCGGCCGTCCCAAGGCACACGAGACCCCAGAGCCGACACCGCCCATCCGATCGATTGTGCTATGCCGGCAGCTTCCGTTGTTACCGTGGTCGGACTCTCGGTGCCCGGCGTCCCCAGCCAGGCTGCGATGCGCCGGAAAGGAACACACGCCATGGCGACCCGAGCGATTGCGAGATAAACCAGGGCTTCCCAAAGTAGTCTTCTCTGAGCCGGAGAAATCCGCCCATAGCGCTTGAGGTCATTCCACACGCAAAAGACCTTCCCGTTCCAATTCGGCCAGGAATCCCTCGATCTCGGCGGCACACGTCTCGCGTTCTACTTCGTATTCTGTAACCAGCTCATCCACAAGAACCGCGAAGGCGATCGGAGCGGCTAACTTCTCCCAGATACTTCGCGCGGTCCCGCCCATTCCGTAATAGGCTCCCGCATCAATACTCATCAGGACCGTCTCCCGGTCAAGCTCCGTAGAAAGAATCTCCCGAGCGCGTACCAACTTGTCTTGGGGATCGAAATGGCGCATCTACTCTTCCTCTTCCTATGAGGTTGGTCCAAAATGTCTTGCCCATGCCGATTCGAGGAAGTCAATCAATCCGTCGATCGTTTCAGGATCCCGCTTGCGCGACACAATAACAATCTTCGCCTGTTGCGCAATCTGCCCAGCCAACCGCATAAGGCCGCCTTGCACTGATCAGTATAGCCATTGTTAACCATCACTTGCGACGGAGAATCTAACCATCGAAGCAAAGACTCTATTGTCGCTACATGCATCTCCGCGGCGAGCGATCGCGGCGGAAAGACGGATGCTCCCCGTGAGCATCTGCGCAATTGCAGAATCCTCGTTTGCCGCGCACGTGGCGTCATCTGTTGACGACGTCATTTTGATTGCAATAGCGGCCATCTTAGGTAGAGCCAAGTGCCGGGACGGTATAAAACGTCACGTCACGGCAAATCGCGAGTGGCTGAAAAGCTCTTCTGTGCCGTCCTACTGCATTCCTTTGCATGACACTCTCAGCCGTGTTTTCAGGCCCTGAAGCCAGCCGTTTTGGAAGGGAACGTCCTGGATTGCTGGAGCGTGATTGGCGAACTTGCTTGCGATTCGGAGTTTCGTGCGCATCGGGATCAAGGATCAACGTCGGACTACTCTATGATCTCCAAGGTCGGAGCAATTGATTGATTCAGGCACAATGCCCCGGTCGTACGGCTGTGCGCCGACAGGGTGTGGTCTGCTGAATGGCATGAGCGATACCGCGAGTATTACCGCGCTTGCGGCTTCAGCCGCAGTGCACTAGATGCTGTGGCGGTTACCTGAGCCCTTGGCTTCGTCCATTTCTGAATACGATTTGGACGAAGAAACGGGCTCAGGTCAAGAATGTGCCAATGTTGATTCTGAATCTCATCTTCCTTAAACTGATCGACGCGGGTACGTCGCGGAAGTCGAGAGAATTGAGAAGAGCGCTGTTCTTGTTCCCAACAAGCATGCTTGCGCGCCACCAACCTCGCCGTCGCGCTTTACAAGCCAGATCCCCATAGTGAACCAATTCTCGTATCGGTGACCTCGTTCCAGGTACGCTCAAAACGATGCCGGAAAACCGATACTCATACAACACGCTCTTAGAACCAAGGCCAAATTTCAATCTGTCAGCACAATGACAAGTCTTTGCCCGATCAGACGCCTAGCTTCCGAAACCACTGTGATTGCCATCAGCGTGGGGACCGCTCGGTGAATGCGCAGTGATCTCGTCGATGGTGATCCTTTTCAGTGCAGGGGCCAGCCAAATCTTTTTGGCTTCGACTTTTTTGTCTTTCTTCAGGGTCATCAAACGTCTCCTAAATGGAATAAACATCGGTAGTTCGAGCATAGGCAATCTTCAGAAGCAAAGCAAGCGAATAGTGCCATCAAACTGGCATTTTCAAGGGACTAGCGGATTACGAGCGGAGATTACTTTCGAGACTATATTGTGGTTACCCCCAAGAGCGAGACAGTTTTAAATTTGACCGACTGCCGTTGGCAAGAATTCTGTTGCCACTTGGACTGAGCCGTCTCGGACTCAGCCCCGGCTTTTAAATCAGAGGCGAACTCTGCTTGAGAACAACCCGCCCAGGAACGGCCAACTGGAGACTCATCGATGAGGATGGGTCCGGGAGCAGGGCCAAATCGATGCCCATCTCTCCTCCATCGATAAATCTCCCCATGCCTTGTGACGGAGAATACCATTTCCCCAATCCGCGGACCCGAGCGATTGCGAGATAAACCAGGGCTTCCCAAAGTAGTCTTCTCTGAGCCGGAGAAATCCGCCCATAGCGCTTGAGGTCATTCCACACGCAAAAGACCTTCCCGTTCCAATTCGGCCAGGAATCCCTCGATCTCGGCGGCACACGTCTCGCGTTCTACTTCGTATTCTGTAACCAGCTCATCCACAAGAACCGCGAAGGCGATCGGAGCGGCTAACTTCTCCCAGATACTTCGCGCGGTCCCGCCCATTCCGTAATAGGCTCCCGCATCAATACTCATCAGGACCGTCTCCCGGTCAAGCTCCGTAGAAAGAATCTCCCGAGCGCGTACCAACTTGTCTTGGGGATCGAAATGGCGCATCTACTCTTCCTCTTCCTATGAGGTTGGTCCAAAATGTCTTGCCCATGCCGATTCGAGGAAGTCAATCAATCCGTCGATCGTTTCAGGATCCCGCTTGCGCGACACAATAACAATCTTCGCCTGTTGCGCAATCTGCCCAGCCAACCGCATAAGGCCGCCTTGCGTCTCCTGGCCCTTTAGAAATTCAGGCCGGTACAGATTCTCAAGCAAGCGGTGAACTCGGTCGAAACCACGAAGAACCTCGAATTGAGGGCCGCCTTCCGGTTGATTGGCAAGAACGTGAACGACCTTCAAGGGCGCCGGGGCAGGGCAGTAACCTTCGTTCATGGGAATCACAAATTTATCGACGTTGAAGCTAGCACCGTGGGGAGAATCGAGGCGCTTGTACGCATCGGCGCAGAGCCGAAAGTGTCCCAGGGCGGGGAGAACCTCAAGGGTTCCCTCCCCGGTTGACACCGCACAGACATCATCCGACAGCAAGCGGTATCCTCGCCGATGAAACTGAGCTGCCAACGTGGACTTGCCCACTCCCTGCGCTCCCACAAAGATCATCGCGCCCCATTTCGTCTCCACCGCGCTGCCATGCAGCGGAAACAGGCCTCGCTGGTACAGAAGCGCGCCGATGACTGATCCCATCAGGAAGAGTCGAACTTCATCCGGAGTAGACCCGTCCAACGGCTCAATAGAAATGCGTTTTCCCTCCTCGACAAGATACCGGGCCACGCCTCTGATTACTAAGCGAAAGGTCCCGGGACGTACCTCATAGTAGTCGTTCTCAAGAGGCTCCGAATCTACAGAGACGTGAGGCAGCAATTGGATCGTGACATCCGGAATTCCATTGGGTTCAGGATCGATCGGGAGGCCGGGACAAGCGAATCCACTGTGAATGGAAAGACCGTAAACTCTATAAGCAATCTCGGACATCGTCAACTCTCGCAGAAGCTTAAATATCCTGTCGGCCGGCATTCATCCAACGGTACAAACAGCGCTGAAGTGGAATGACTTAATGATACTTCAAATTCGGTTCCCGCATGTCAATCGGCGACCTGATGCTCCGGTTCCCGGTTCGACGATGCGGTTCTCAATTCGAGCTTCGCGTTTCTGAAAGCTCGATGAGTTCAATAGGTACGGGACTCGTTCGGATATGATGAAGGCAAATTCTTCGCAAGCACGCTCAAGAGGTCACAGGCGGGCATTGTTCAGATTCACGGCGGGGACGCATTATCCTCCCGCCGATATCTGTCAAAGCGCCGGCCCCAAACACAATCCAATAGACGTCGAGAAAGGCGCGATGAGAGGTATGAGCCCAGAAGAACTGCGGTGACTGCGATGAAGGTTGCGAAGAGGAGATAGATCAACGAGTCTTCCCGCCAGCAATCGCGCCGCCGCCACATTCCCCAGAGCCCCAACAGAGCAAGACCTGACGAGTCGAAGAACAAGCAAAAAAA